>CAMPJM010000490.1 GCA_946886805.1 uncultured Flammeovirgaceae bacterium
TGGAACGACCAATATATTCCGGAATCTGTTTATCCCGATATCATTCACTACGATAAGACGGACTATCACATGGCAACTGTGCTGCAAACAGAACAAGCCGAATATCAATGGGCTGCATCGGAAGCTTCATGGGTAAAACCTCCAAAAGAAGAACTGGTGATTTATGAAATCTTATTGCGGGATTTTTTGGAGACTCACAGTTATCAGGATCTTACCGATACATTATCCTATTTGAAGAGATTAGGGATCAATGCCATTGAACTGATGCCTATTATGGAATTTGAAGGTAACGACAGTTGGGGTTATAATCCTGCCTATTTCTTCGCACCGGATAAATATTATGGAACAAAAGATGAACTGAAGACTTTTATTGAAACCGCCCATCAGGAAGGGATAGCTGTAATTCTCGATATGGTTTTAAATCATGCCTTTGGGCAGAACCCTATGGTGAAATTGTATTGGGACGCAGCCAGCAATACTGTTTCTGAAGATTCTCCTTGGTTTAATCCTGTGGCCAAACATCCTTTCAATGTTGGGTATGATTTTAACCATGAAAGTATCTATACCAAAGATTTTGTGGATAGCGTAAACCATTATTGGGTAAATGAATACCATTTTGATGGGTATAGATTTGATCTCTCAAAGGGGTTTACCCAAAATAATACTGGAGACAATGTTGGAGCCTGGGGAGCTTATGATATTTCCAGAATTGCCATCCTCAAACGCATGGCAGATGATATCTGGAAGCATTCCCCTGAAGCTTATGTTATCCTAGAACATTTTGCCGATAATACTGAAGAGAAGGAGCTTGCAGAATACCGCTCTGATGAAGGACAAGGCATGATGCTGTGGGGCAACCTCAACCACGCTTATAGCCAAAATACTATGGGGTATGAGGAAGATTCGCAGTTCGACTGGATTTCTGCAGAAACCCGTGGATGGGAAGTACCGCATGTGATTGGTTATATGGAAAGCCATGATGAAGAGCGGCTGGTTTATAAAAATATTGCCTTTGGTAATGCATCGGGATCATACAGTGTAAAAGATAGTACAACGGCAATTTCAAGGATCAAAGCGGCTGGTGTAATGTTCTACACACTGCCCGGGCCGAAAATGATATGGCAATTTGGAGAATTGGGCTATGACTATAGCATTAACAGCTGTCCCGATGGTACTGTAGCTGATTGTCGTTTAACCCCAAAACCCGTTCGATGGGATTATTATACAAAAAATGAGGTACGTAAGAGTTTATATGATCATACTGCTGATTTGCTTCGTTTGAGAGCTGAACACAATGTATTTACCACAGGAAAAGCTACTTTCTATGGCGATAATGACCTTGTAAAACAAATAAGCCTTGAAAACGAGGCTCTTACAACATCCCCGTCAAGTGCTGATGAAATGAATGTGCATCTGGTAGCAAATTTTGATGTGACCGCTCAGGAAATTGCAGTAATGTTTCCTCATACTGGCACTTGGTACGATTACTACGACGGGGGAGAAGTAGTAGAAGTTACAAATTCAACGGGTGAAATCAGTCTGGAACCAGGTCAGTATAAACTGTATACTAATTATCCTATTGAAGCTCCTATAATTCTGGGAGGGATTTCTGAAAAAGATGCTGGATTAAGATTTTACCCAAATCCTGCTGAGAATATTCTTTCCATACAATCTGAAACGAATAAAATTGAGCAAGTGACCTTGAAAAGTATACACGGCAAAACGACTATACCTCATCGTATTAGCGATAATCAATGGGATATAAATGCACTGCCTTCCGGTATTTATATAATATGTATTGAGACAAATGGAAAGCTTTATTATGAAAAGTTGATAAAGAAGTAGGGGTGTAAAACTGGAGTTGGAAAAATTTCCAATTTGTTTTTTGAATATATGTTAAACCCCTATATCCCCTAAATGCTATTAAGTTAAGGCAATTTACCCTTCTCTCTTTAGGAGAAGGATGGAGAGCCTGCCCCGCAGCATTTCGGGGATGAGGTATTTTAAAAGCTTAACTTAATAGCGTTCTATATCCCTTAAAGGGGACTTTGGAGCGGGGGTAGGACCTAATTGAAGATTTTCAAAAAGGAGAACGTTGTGCTAAAGTTTTTTTGAATGGAAAGCTCAAGATTAAAAGAATGCTGGGGTAAGTGCAAGCCCCCTTTAGGGGGTTGGGGGTGAAAAGGACTGAAACATAAATTAAATAGGAGTTAACCGTTGCGTGAATTAAAAAACATTCAATAAAAATCATCGAAAATTAGCCAATTAAACGCTTTTCTCTTTAGAATAGGGAAAGAGCCTGCCCCGAAGAATTTCGGAGCTCGTCCCGTAGAATAACGCGGTTGAGGTTTTAAAAACAATAGTTTTCAATGATTTTCTATTGAAAACCGATATTAAATAAATAAGTAGTAAATAAATAAAATGAGAAATAACAAAAGGATAAAGTATCTGGCGGTTTTATTGTTGGTGATAATGGGAAGTTTTAATCTGGTTGCACAGCAGGTTACTTTAAAAAGGGTAGAACCCGGAACTTGGTGGGTAGGAATGCATCACCCTCAGTTACAATTGTTGGTTTATGGAGAGAATATAGCCCTTTCAACTCCTGAAATAGATTACAAAGGCGTGGAAATAGTGGAGGTGCACCATGCCGATAACCCGAACTATTTATTTATTGATTTAGAGATTGCACCTGATACTAAGCCAGGTACTTTTCCCATAACATTCAACAAGGATAAAAAGCAGGTTGCGAGTTTTGATTACAAACTGAACCAAAAAGAGAGCAGCAGGCCTGAGACAGTTAATGCCTCTGATGCTATTTATTTGATAACCCCTGATAGGTTTGTCAACGGCGACCCTGAAAATGACCAGATAAAAGGATTAAAGGAAGCAAAAAACAGGGAGTTCCATGGAGGCCGTCATGGCGGTGATATAGCAGGTATTTTGGCCTCAATGGATTACTTTACTGAACTGGGGGTAACTGCTTTGTGGCTGAATCCGGTGCTTGAGAATGATATGGAAGAATATTCCTACCATGGTTATTCCACCACAGATTATTATAAAGTGGATCCGCGCTATGGGAACAATGAAATGTATAAAGCCCTGGCCGATGAACTGCACAGCAGGGATATGAAATTGATAATGGACATGATTTTTAATCATTGTGGTTTAGAACACTGGTGGATGAAAGATTTGCCGTTTCAAAATTGGGTACATGACAATCCCGATTATCAAACTACCAATCATGCCATTGCTGCGGTTTCTGATCCACATGCTGCGGAAGGAGATCTGGATCTTATGACAAGGGGATGGTTCGTTCCCTCCATGCCCGATCTGAACCATGAAAATGAATTCATGGCTACTTATTTGATTCAAAACAGCATCTGGTGGATAGAATTTGCTGGATTAGACGGCATTAGGATGGACACTTATCCCTACAATAACAAGGAGATGATGGCAGAATGGGCGGAAAGAGTTTATAAGGAATACCCCGGGTTCTATTTGTTGGGAGAAACATGGGTAGACAACGTGGCTATTGAAGCTTTCTGGGCTAATAAATCCGCAAATAAAGAAGAATACAATTCTAAACTGGCGAGCGTTACGGATTTTCCACTATGCAATGCTATCCATAGTACTTTTAAGGAAGACGGGGATATTGTAGAGCTTTACAAGGTCCTTAGCAAAGATTTCGTATACGACGATGCCAAAACCAATACCATATTTGCCGGAAACCATGATATGGACCGCTTTTTCCACACAATAGGAGAGGACGTAAATGAATTTAAATTGGCAATGACCTTTTTGCTTACTACACGTGGAATCCCGCAGCTCTATTATGGTGATGAAATTTTAATGAAAGGTGCAGGGGACCACGGAATACTTCGAGAGGATTTTCCGGGTGGATGGGAAAGTGACGAAACAGATGCCTTTAGCTCCAACGGAAGAACCGCAGCTCAAAATGAAGCTTTTGAACATCTAAAAAAGCTGTTGAACTGGAGAAAAACAAGCACGGCAATTTCTGAAGGAGATATGAAGCATTTTGTTCCGTATGAGAATGTTTATGTCTACAACAGAAAATCTGACGACGAGTCAGTCTTAGTGGTTATCAACAATAATGAACAAGAGATAGACCTGGACATGAAACGTTTTAAGGAGGTTTTGGATGGTTAT
>CAMPJM010000491.1 GCA_946886805.1 uncultured Flammeovirgaceae bacterium
CATTTATTCCTGTCTAGAATTATTTCGCACTAATTGAAACATTAATTATATAAATATTTCCTTGGTTAAAGATATTATTCTAATTTTGCGCCCTTATTAAATGTATGAATTCTGCAGATAATCGAAAGCTGTCTGCTGACTCTTAACATTCTTCCGAAAATTCTTTCGTCAAAATCAAAACAAACTAAATATTATGGCAAGCAACAAAACATTTACAATGATTAAGCCTGATGCGGTTGCAGATGGGCATATCGGGGGGATCACCAAAATGATCCAGGAAGCTGGTTTTTCTATCAATGCAATGAAGCTTTTAAGGCTTTCTGAAGAAACTGCTGGAAAATTTTACGCTGTCCACAAAGAAAGGCCTTTTTATAAAGACTTATGTGCTTATATGTCCTCAGGACCTATTGTAGCCATGATTTTAACAAAAGAGAATGCTGTTACAGAATTCCGTAAGTTAATAGGAGCAACTAATCCGGCAGATGCGGAAGAAGGCACTATAAGAAAGATTTATGCGAAATCAATTGAAGCAAATGCGGTACATGGATCAGACTCTGATGACAATGCCGCTATAGAAGGCAATTTCTTCTTTTCTGAGCTTGAGAAATTCTAGCAATGAATTTTTTTTTCTGGATTACATAAAATTTTGTGTAATCCAGGAAAAATCACCAATTTCTATGCTCGTCATTAAGCCTCTTCCACTTTATTCTTTTTAAAAAATACCTTTCTCACCCATTTTGGCAAAAAGATAGCACCTAATAATAGATAAGGATAATAAGAAAGCATTCTCCAGGAAATATTGGTTACGAAGGTGTAGTCTCCCAGGAATCTTGTGAAGAATTGAGTAAAGAAAAATTCTGCGGTTCCGCTACTTCCCGGGGTGGGCGAAATGAGCATAACAATCCACATAATGATTTGTCGCGAAAAAATAGTGATGTGGTCATTAAAGTTGATGTCTGCAAAAGCGCTTATCAAACAATTTAGCATCACATACCTGGCACACCATACAAATATTGTAGCGAGACAAATCTTGATCCAATAGGAAGCTTTTTTGCCCTTCAATTGCGAAGAAGCCCAAATTATTTCGTTGCCATGTTCATAGGCTTTAAATCTCCATCGCTTTAAAATTTTAAACCCCGTTAATTTCATCAACAGCCATTTAAAAGTACGGGGCCTATAAAATAGCGCAAAGGACATGGCAAATGTGTAGATGGCGATTAAAAGATAGCTTATAATAAACAGATATTTCAAGCTATTTCCTAATCTCATTTCAATTGACGGAAGATCTGGAAAAATCTGACCTTGAGTAAAAAACATTACTATCGGAGCGGCGAGCACAAAAAACATGTTATCCAAAATGGCTGTGAGCATTGCAAAAGCCATTGATTTACCAAGGGTTATGCCTTCTTTGTTGAGGATAAAAACGGCTACCGCAGTACCTCCTACTACCGAGGGTGTAACTGCAGAGGCAAATTCCCATAGAATAATAACGTATATGCTACTGGTCCACGATAGTTTTTTATCAGTTAATGTGCGAATCCGATAAACATATCCCGCATCCCGTGCAAGAATAACCAAAAATGCTACTATAATTGAGATGGCACTGGCGTCAAAAATTAACCTTAGTTTACTAGCTGTTAAGTCGGGATCGCTATAGAAAAGGTACAACACGATGGAAATCCCAATTAAAACAGGGATCCAAATCTTGTTTGGATTAAGGGTCTTAAATACTTTCTTTGAATCCAGATCCATTAATTAACAACCGCTTCTCCTATTTTTTCTATCCAAAAATTATTAAAATAATCGCCACCAGACAAACTGATTTGGTTGTTTTGAAGCAACTCAAGGATCGCCAGAAAGTTATATATAACAGCAATTTTATGTGGATTATAGCTTATGACTTTTTCAAATGAAAGCTTTAACTTATCCTCGAGCTTTAAAAGTATGAATTCTTTTTGTTTTTCAATTGTGTAGGGGTACTGTATTACGTTGTGAGAAGGTTTTTTTTGCTCCGCTTCAAATCGCTTTATAACTTTTACATAAACTTTACAAAGCTTGTATAAATCTATGTCCTGAATTTCAGCTTCTACATTGTTAATGGCGGAGAGGGCTTTAATCTCCTTAACCACATTGCCCCTTCCTTCCTTTAGAAGCTGGCTTGACTCAAGCTCTACTAGCTCAGAAATGACAGATTTATATTTTTTATATTCCAGCAAATGTTGAATAAGCTCTTCTCGAGGATCAATCTCCTTTCCCTCTTCGTCAAGAACAGGCCGGGGCAATAGCATTTTGGCTTTTATTCTCATCAGCGTTGCCGCCACTAAGATAAATTCGCTCGCCAACTCAATATTCATATTTTCCATTATGTGAATATACTCTAGAAAATCGGTAGTGATTTTAGCTATGGGAATGTCGTAAATATCCAGTTCGTCTCGCTCTATAAAAAACAGGAGCAGATCGAATGGGCCTTCAAATAAAGGAAGTTTTATCTCGAAACTCAAAATAATCTATGTTATCGCCATCAAGCGGTTGTGCCTTAGAAAAAACTGTAAAGTTAGCTTTTTAACCTCTTTTTATGCCCTCTTAGGAAAGAGCGATTTTGACGGTCTGTTCCCTACAATTTTTATCTATACGGTTATTTTTAAAAGGAGGTTATTTTACCAGTTAATATAGTACCTTTTCAAAGGTATTACATTAAAACTAAATAAATATACCATTAATAAATTTTTATGTACTTTTGTTAACCGACCATTTATAATTATAAATTTTCAGAAGGGTATGAAAATTATTATACCTTTTTTATAAGTCAATTTGGTCAATATATAGTTCAGAACATTTCCCTATTATGGAAAGTTACTGTGATGTATTAATACCTTAAAAATATGCTCATTAAGCCAGGGGAATTATTATCTTCTATTGACACACCTGATGATCTTAAAAAATTAGATCAAAATCAATTAGTTCAGCTTTCACAGGAATTACGCCAATACATAATCGATACTGTATCTGTATTTGGCGGACATTTTGGTGCTAGCTTAGGGGTGGTGGAATTAACAGTAGCCTTGCATTATGTTTTTAATACACCTACAGATCAAGTAGTTTGGGATGTTGGGCATCAGGCTTATGGCCATAAGATCCTTACTGGCCGCAGAGATAAATTTCATACCAATAGAGTATATAAAGGGATTTCGGGCTTTCCGAAAAGATCAGAAAGTGTATATGATACCTTTGGAGTAGGGCACTCTTCTACTTCTATTTCTGCAGCTCTTGGTATGGCTGTGGCCTCTAAATACACCGAAGAAAAGAACAAACAGCATATTGCCATAATTGGTGACGGGGCATTAACAGGGGGGATGGCTTTCGAAGCAATGAACCATGCCGGCGTTTCCAATACCAACCTGCTTATTATTCTCAATGACAATTGCATGTCTATTGACCCGAATGTCGGTGCCTTGAAGGACTACCTGACCGACATTACAACCTCTCATACCTATAATAAACTAAAAGATGAGGTTTGGAAAGCTCTGGGCAAAATAAGTAAATTTGGTTCGAGCGCACAAGAAATTGTTTCCAAAATAGACACAAGCTTAAAATCCTTTTTTTTAACACAAAGCAATCTTTTTGAATCTTTAAATTTAAGGTATTTTGGCCCTGTTGACGGACATGATGTGAATCATCTCGTGAGCGTGATGGAAGACTTGAAAAAGATTCCCGGTCCAAAGATCCTGCATTGCATCACCACAAAGGGGAAAGGGTATGCTTTGGCTGAAAAAGACCAAACGAAATGGCATGCTCCCGGGAAATTTGACAAACTTACTGGTGAGATCAGGAAAAAAGTGTACGATACGCCTCAAGCTCCGAAATACCAGGACGTTTTCGGCCATACTATTGTAGAACTTGCAAAAGCGAATAAAAAAATAATAGGAATCACTCCGGCAATGCCTTCTGGCTCTTCGTTAAATATTATGATGAATGAGATGCCGGAGCGGGCAATAGATGTTGGCATTGCCGAGCAGCATGCCGTTACTTTTTCTGCTGGTTTAGCCACACAAGGTCTTATCCCTTTTTGCAATATTTATTCTACATTTATGCAAAGGGCGTATGACCAGGTGATACATGACGTTTGCATACAAAACTTACAGGTAATTTTCTGTCT
>CAMPJM010000492.1 GCA_946886805.1 uncultured Flammeovirgaceae bacterium
ATTTAAATTATTCAAAGATGAAAAGAATATTTAATATCGTTCCCGCTATAACTGGAACATTTGTTAAAGCAAAAAAACAGTTACATAAACAAATGGTAGTTCCTTTTTTACCTTCTTACGAGGTTATTTTTGTTATGTATGGCATTGTTCCCGGTCAGCCGGTGACAAAAAACGAATCTGTTTACAATTTTGAAAAAGGAGCTCACAAAGAGGCTGAAATATTTTTCAACAAAATGGTAGATTCTACTCAATCGTTCAAAGTAATGCCTTCTGAGATTTTTATGAAGAAAAGAAATAGAATAGTGAAAACCCAACATTTTGGTCCAGTACCTGAAGTAAGATCATGGAACAATGCGGCAGTAGCTTAATACCTATAACATCAAATATCATCTGAAATAGAATAAACGTCAGATGATATTTGAATTCATGCCTTACCTTTGCTTTCCCTCAGCAGATTATCCTGTGTATTTCGATCTGTAACTATAATAGCTTAATACATTTTCTATGGCCATTTTTATGGCTGTATTAATTGGATAATATTTAGAAGCAAGTTGGAAATCTATTGCATTCAACATCATCGAGTAATTTCCCATCATGGGTACTTCCAATGTCCCCGATTCAATTTTTGCTGTCGCAGCCTCAAATTGCTCCGCTTGATCAACTTTGATTGACTTACAGGTTACAAGGTTCTTATTTCCATATTTATCTTTCCGGGCAGAAAAACCGAAAAGGCGGCAAATCAGTCCCCTATATTTATAGTTTCCACAGAATCCTTTATCATCCTGACCTAAAAACGGTTGAAGAACGAAGCAATAACCACTGTCATGGGATTCTAGTTTTTCGAGTACTTCAAATGCTCTTCTTTCTTTATATAGATGATAAGCAAGGGGCAGAAACTCTAATACAGATGCTTCTATATCGGCTTTTGAACAGCATTTACCACATGAGGACACACAACTTAAACTGCTTTCTTTCTGAAAAATTTCAATATGCTTATCAAGAGCCTCGAACACCTTTTCTACCGCCCTTACTTTTCTATTTATACTCAAGTATATTACCTCAATTTTAAATGTGATTGAAAGCAAAGTTGGGAATAAATATTATACTAATTCAAGATCGTGAATAATATATTTTTTCGTTTTATGTTATAAATGCGTAGCTAAATGAGGCACCATTTAAATTTGACGAAAGAGTGCATCATTTTTAACAAAACCATGATAAAATTAGATTATAAAGGTTACCAAACACTCCAAAGAGTTATAAATCAATTACGTGACTTCGCAGGAAGAATCAATATCGTCAAAATATCAAATGATTTTCTGTAATGTTACCCAACAATAAAAACTGTATCAGATAGACATTTCAATTATTAAAAAATGGACTGACCAAGATCCTTCCCCGTATCAAAGTACGGGGCACGCTGTTCCGCGGCTGGCGGATGACAAAAAAAACAGCACCAGCCTAGGTTGTCATCCTGACGTTAGAGCTTGCCCCGCCCTTGCGGGGAAGGATCTTGGCAAACCATTAATTTGGCTTGACAAATATTATAAACATTTTCTTTAAACATTATATAAAAATATGAGTTTAACTCTATTTGGTAAATCTCCAGTTACCGCAAATAGTTGATATCGAATTTTGTATGTTTTTACTAATTCTGTTGTAGATCATCTTTTTTAGGTAACTTTATGAGTTTTTAATTCCAAAATCTAACAAGAAAAACTTTTTTCCAAATTAAATTTGCTCATTCAATAAGCGATATAAACACATTTCATGAAGGATTATTATAAAATTTTACATGTACCTGTTAATGCTTCAAGCGAAAAAATTGAAGAATCTTACAAGATACTGTCTGAAGAATATAAACCTGAAGAGCATTATCCTGAAGAATCTTATCATGTACGATATTATAAAGAAATACAGGAAGCTTATAGGGTATTATCCGATAATGTGAAGAGGGCCAGTTACACCAAAGAGCTCTTGGCAAATGAAGATAAGGTAGAAGATATTGAGAAACGGCATAGGGAAGAAGGCTTTGGCGATGTCTTAAAATTGCTTTTGGAAGATCCGAAAAGTAAAAAGCAAAGTCACAAAAAAGCCAGACCTGTTAGAACCTCTACGAAAACAGATTCCGGCACAGATTTTAAGAAACCTCTCCTTATTACTGCAAGTGTTATAGTATTGGCACTATTGACTTTTCTATTGTTTGACTATTGGAAGAATATAGAAGAAAATTTTGCCGACGTAGAAGAGCGGCCCGAAACTGAAGCAACGCCAACCGGAGAAAATAATGCTTCTTTGTTGGAAGAGAATTTGTATGGTGCCGGAGAAGAAAATTACACCGCAAGTGAAGAAGAGGCCAGTGAGCTTCCCTATGAAATAAACGAGGAAGTAAGTGAGGATGTCGCCTCTTTAACTTTACCCGAATGTTTAAAACTGCTTTCCAACGAATCTATACCTTTTGAAAAAAAAGAAGACGCCATAACAAGGGCACTACAATTTTTTGATGGCAGCAATGTAAATGTGAAAGTAATTGGCAGTAATAATGTGCAAACCAGAAGAGAAACCATTGAAGATTACCTCTTTATATTGATGCTACAAGGTTACGATGTTCAAATATTAAATGCGGCTAAGAATCAGGACGGTAAAATTACCGAAGTTTCCATAAGGGAAAACCTATAGTTGTGATAAGCTCTGGAAGACATAAAGTTTCTTATGGTACAAATTTTGCCTTGTAGGAAATACTGTGATTTGGATTTTAATGATTCGTAAAAGAATGAAATAAAAATATGGCCTACTCTAAGGATAGATATTGAAAGTGTCCGATGGAAAGGCTAAAAATAATAGATACATGAAATTTAAAATATTTATTTTTTTGTTGCTTTCTTTTTTTAATGTAGCAATACTAAATGCTCAGGAAAGTCCGGAAAATGAAAAATTATCTCCTGAGGAACTAGAGGCTTTTAAAAAAGAAGCTTCCAAAAAGATTAACGCTTTAAGCAATTACATAAGCATTATCGCAGACAAGTCTATAGATCAGGCCATTAGGCAGAAATCTATAGAATTAGCTGTGAAGTTGTTTGTCGACAGAAACCAACTGGTCCAGGTATCCTCTACCAACAGGGATGTCGTTAGATCTTTTAAAATAGGTGAATACCTAAACAGATTGAGGGTGCTGCCCTACAGCCGGGTTGAAATAGAATGGTATGACATCACCTATGTAAGTGATTATAAATATGGTAGCGATGGCAAGTATTATGCTGTAGCCACAGTATTTCAAAAATTTAGAGGCTATTCTGCTGAAGGGCAACTTATTTATGAAGATATCACTCAAAAAGACATTGAAATTTCTGTAGGAAAGCAGGTGAAAAAAGTTGGGGATAAGGAATACAAAGAATGGGACGTGCTGTTAAGGCAAATCAGTGTTTTAGAAACAAGTTAAAATGACAATTAAGAATTAATGGGGATTTTAAAGATTGTAGCAACAATTGGCGTTTTATGGATTTTCATACCATCTAGTAGTATTGCCCAACTTAGTACAAAGGATGATGTTTTTGAGGAACTACCAGAACATTTGTTCTATCAGGTTAAACAATTGGACCAATTTATTGACAGGTTTAATAGCAATGAAAACGCTGAAGGGATAGCAATCAACCCTTCTAAAACGTCGGCAGAAGACCGGGAAAGAATTCTCGCCTCGCTATTTAACCTAGAAATGCTGGAAATTCCTGCTTTTAAAGAAAAGGCGGTGCGGTTTATTAAAGAAGTAACAGGAAGCAGAATTTCAAATTTAAGTTTTTACGATAAAAATTACTATGCCACCATTGACTGCCAGGTGCTATATAAAAATAAAAAAGAACTATTGACGCTTACTTTGGTTTTGGAAGGAAGTGCCAATAATGGAGCGCATTGGGTGATAAAAGGTGCAAAAGCTGATTTTTTGGGAGGCTTAAATAATAATGCTGGAACGGATAAGGATCATAAAATTATACCTCCAACTAACCACGAAGTGGAATTCATTGCTTTATTGAATATATTTAACAAAGAAAAAGATTTAAATAGCTATTTGAGTGAGAGTTATGGCAAAAATCAATTAGATAACTGTCTCTTATACACATCTCCGAGCCCAGAGACACTGAGCGATCTCGTATGCCG
>CAMPJM010000493.1 GCA_946886805.1 uncultured Flammeovirgaceae bacterium
GAATAAAACTGTTGATTATTATAAAAAGATTGAAACATTTTTTAAACCAAAAGTAAATAAAATAACTGGTTTCAATGAATTGACTTTTATAATGGATTACGGAGAATCGGAATCTCTAATCTTATATAAAGAATTAAATGCTGATTTTCTTTTAATTGATGATAAAAAAGCTAGAAAAATTGCTGAAAATTTTGATGTCAAATGTATAGGAACGTTAGGCTTATTATCTATTGCAAAACACAAAAAATATATAGCTGAACTCCGACCACTATTCATCGAATTTTTGGAGAAGGACAGATTTTATTCAATAGAATTATTGAATGTCTTACTGAAAAAATTCGATGAACCGAAAATTTAACTAGAAGACATAGTTTTGTATGTTAAGCAATAATTGATACGGTTTAGATTTGTAAGATAATTTTTAGAATTATTGCTTATAAGAATGCTTAAGAGGTCAACAGGAACTAGCTTCCAAGCATGTATCTACCAAAAACCTTTCTCAAAAAAAAATTTGATTACAATTTAAAAACTTATGCGTATAGCAGTTCTTTCCCGGAATCCGGATCTTTATTCTACCAAAAGGCTCATAGAGGCTGCCAAAAACAGAGGGCATGAAGCAATGGTTATTGACCATTTAAAATGTGATCTTATAATTGAGCAGAATGGCCCCTCAATTTTATATAAAGGGGAGAAGTTAAAAGATATTGATGCAATTATCCCGCGGATAGGTGCTTCTGTGACATTCTATGGCACAGCAGTGGTAAGGCAATTCGAATCCATGAAGGTTTTTAGTGCGCTCGAATCCCAGTCAATAGTTCGGTCAAGGGACAAGCTTAGAAGTTTGCAAATACTTGCCAGGGAGGGATTAGGAATGCCTAAAACAGCTTTTACAAATTACTCGCGAGAAGAAAAGAATTTAATTGAAGAAGTTGGCGGAGCTCCACTGGTAATAAAATTATTGGAAGGAACTCAGGGCCTTGGTGTGGTATTGGCTGAGACCAAAAAAGCGGCGCAGTCGGTAATAGAAGCCTTTCATGGGTTAAAAGCCAGGATAATTGTGCAGGAATTTATCAAAGAGTCTAAAGCTGCTGACATCCGGGCATTTATTGTGGATGGCGAAGTAGTGGGTGCTATGAAAAGACAAGGTAAGGAAGGGGAATTCCGATCTAATTTACATCGGGGAGGAAGTGCCTCTATTATAAAATTGTCAAGAGCAGAAAAAGCTGCCGCTTTAAAAGCATCAAAAGCATTAGGTTTGTCTATCTCCGGAGTGGATATGCTTCAGTCTTCAAGGGGCCCTCTTATTTTGGAAGTAAATTCTTCACCTGGATTGGAAGGTATTGAAAAGGCAACAAAAATCGATATCGCTGGAAAAATTATCGAATTTATTGAAAGGAATCAGGCAAAAAAGGCTCGTAAGCGGGAAGTTAAGATTAAATAAAGTTCGTTTGCGAAAGGATATGGGAGATCCACTAGTTAGTTGTTTCTCCTTTTCCTATGACCGCCTTCAAAATTGCTTGCGCGATCTTATAAAACTTCTTTTAGAAAAGTAAAATGAAAGTCCTTTGGTATTAGGAGATGGATAATATTGTAACGGCTGTTTTCTGACATAGTATGTGGTAAGGGCAGCTTTTCTATTATCATAGATTTTAAAAATACATATTCATGAGTGATTCAATTATTAAAATTGGTACAAGAGGGAGTAAATTGGCTTTATGGCAGGCAGAGCATGTGGCAGATTTGCTTCAAAAGCAAGGGATCAAAACAGAAATTCATACCATTGAAACGCTTGGTGATAAAGTTTTAGATGTAAGCATCTCCAAAATAGGGAGTAAGGGGGTTTTCACAGAAGAAATAGAAGAACAACTCAGGAAGGGAAATATAGATATAGCCGTTCATAGTGCCAAAGACATGCCTTCTCATTTACCCGAAGGGTTGAAATTGATCGCGTTCACCGAACGAGAGCTTGTCAATGATGTTTTGATCAGCAATAATAAGAGCCTGTCATTGAATCAGAAGCCCCTTGTTGTTGGAACCTCTTCTACCAGAAGGATTGCCACTTTAAAGAAATATTATCCTCATGTAAAGACAGTGGCAGTAAGAGGAAATCTGCAAACCCGTATCGCGAAGATGGAGTCCGGGGATTGTGACGCTTTATTGTTGGCCTATGCTGGTGTGCACAGAATGGGGTATGAATCCTTAATTGTGGCCCGCCTGCCCTTGGAAGAGTTTACGCCCGCTGTCGGACAGGGAAGCATTACCATTGAAATTGCAGATACCTTACCGGTTGATAAGGTAGCGAGTATCCGTAAATGCATCAACCATGAACAAACCGAAGTAAGACTTATAGCAGAGCGTGCATTTCTAAGGAAGATGAATGGAGGTTGTAGCATCCCGGTTTTTGCCTTGGCAACCTTGCACGGCGATACCGTTGAAATTTCAGGTGGAATAATAAGTCTCGACGGCACAGAAATGGTTCGGGAACAATTGTCAGGTGCTATCTCTGAAGCCGAGAAACTTGGCGAATCCTTGGGCGAAAAAATACTCCAGCGAGGTGGAAGTAGAATACTTAAAGAAATAAGGGAAACGATAGCAAATAAAAGTTAGGTCTATCCGGTGAGGACAAAAACAATTAAATATTCAATGCTTTGTATTATCCGAACCAAATTGGCTATTATTTAGAACCATTAATTATGAAAAATTATACTTGTATGAAAGTAGCCAGTTTCCTAATGGCTACTTTGTTCATTTCCTCCTGTTCTACCGAGAAGGATCATTTGGTTACCATTAAAACCCGTTTCGGTGATATGAAGGTCATTCTGTTTGATCAAACCCCGAAACACAAACAAAACTTTATAAAATTAGCGGAAGAAGGCTTGTTAGATAGCACCACTTTCCACAGAGTCATTGAAAATTTTATGGTCCAGGGTGGCGATGTGAATGCAAAACCAAACATTGAAGAACCTTTAAATTACACTATTGAAGCAGAATTTGTAGATACACTCATTCATGTAAAAGGGAATTTGGCAGCGGCAAGGATGGGGGATCAGCAAAACCCCACGAAAGCATCCAGTGGAACGCAATTTTATATTGTTCATGGCCAGAAGTTTTCAGAAGAAGAACTCAGAAATATTGTAGAGGGAGCTTATATGAACGAAATGCAGAGAAGATTTGGCGCATTATTAAGCGATCCCGAATACAAGACTTTACGGGAAGAAGTAATTGCATTGCAGCATGCCGGGGATATGGAAGGAATTTACGATAAAATCGAACAGTATGAGACGGTGCTGATCGATAAATTTGGTCCCATAAAAAAGAAAAAGATAACCCAGAAACAAATAAAGGCATACACTACTGTCGGCGGTAGCCCTCACTTAGATGGTGAATATACAGTTTTCGGAAAGGTGATAGATGGGATATCTGTAATAGACTCAATCGCTACCTTGCCTACAGGCCCGGGTGACAAACCTTTACAAGATGTGTATATGACAGTAGAAGTAGAAGAAGTGAGCAAGAAAAAAATTGAAAAGGAATATGGGTATGAATATCCCGAAGTTAAATAGTAAACAAAATTCATGAAGTCATAGCACAGATCAGTACCCTCCTCTTTGTAGGAAGCTTATCAATTTTTGGGTGTACAAACTTTTAAATATATTGCCTGATACTCATATACCTTTTCCTATAGCCAAACACTTATGAAAATATTAATTACCGGAGCCAATGGACTACTTGGCCAAAAACTTGTGAAACTTTTGTTACCTAAGAAAGAGGTGAAGCTTATAGCCACCGCCCGTGGTGAAAGCAGGCTAAGTTCTTATGGTGAAGTTGCTTACGAGTCATTAGATATTACGAATAGAGAGGAAGTATTAAATGTAGTTGAAAAACATCAGCCTGATGCAATTATCAATACTGCAGCCATGACCAATGTGGATCAATGCGAGACAGAAAAGGAAGGATGTGATGCATTGAACATAGATGCGGTTCGATATTTAAATGAAGCAGCGGAAAAAGTGGGAGCCTTTTTTTTACACCTTTCAACTGATTTTATTTTCAGCGGCGAAGAGGGCCCATATGATGAAGATGGAGTACCTGCACCAGTAAATTATTATGGCGAGAGTAAACGCTTGGGAGAAGAAGTAGTTTTCAAGA
>CAMPJM010000494.1 GCA_946886805.1 uncultured Flammeovirgaceae bacterium
GAAATCCAAAGGCTTATACGCATAATCTCCTTCAGGTAGCACGTATTTGGAGGGCGTATTTGATGAGCGAGATGTCAGACAATTTTGGACCAATCCCGGTGAATGCTTTTCAGGGGACAAATCCCGAATTCTCAGATGTAAAAACCGTGTATTATTTTATATTGGAAGAGCTGGCAGATGCCAGTGGAAAATTAGAACTGGATGTTACTAACCCAGAGCCATTGGGAGGCCAAGATCCAGCATATGGTTATGACTATGCTAAATGGCAAAGATTTGCCAATTCTTTGCGTTTACGTTTAGCTATGCGCTTGTCAGAGGTTGACCCGGAAAAAGCAAGAACAGAATTTGAAGCCGCTGCAAGCGGGGATTTAATAACTACTATCGACGATGCTTTTGCAGTTCAGGAAATACCGGGTTGGAACGATCTTTCAGGTGTAATGAGCCGACCTTGGAACCCTCAGTTTTTATCACCGTCTATGTTTAATATTTATTTCGGGCTCGGCGGTATTAGATCAGAAGACCAATTGGATACCAAATTTCATGCTGCAATCAAACCTGCAGACTGGATGGGAGTAAGGTACGAAGATCATTTTGCTATAAAGACCAATGACCCATCTGCCGGATATTGGTTCGATGGATTACCTTATACTATTGACCCACGAGCTTATGAAGCCTTTATTATTCCCGGAGATACTACCAATGCGAACTTCTTTGATTCTGGCGAAAGTGCCACCACTACTAGGAGGGACTTAGTTGACGAAGACAATAATGTAGTAGAAGAAATTAACGCGCTGTATACCTGGAACCCTGGTATAAATGGTAATTGGGGACCAAAAGGTACTAAAAACAAAGTGTCGTACTATTTTCCAGGCACGATACCACGCATGTCTGAGGAATTTAGAACAAGCGACAGCAAAAGGATATTTTTTGCTCCATGGGAAACTTACTTCTTGTTGGCTGAAGGTGCCGTGAGAGGATGGGCAACTCCTATGGGAGGCAAAGAAGCTTATGAGGCAGGTATAGCAGCCAGTTTTGCCTATTGGGACGTACCTTTGGAGACTTATTTAACTTCTGAGGAGTACAACCGCGTAGGAACTTCTGTAAGCTGGGACCATATAGCGGAACCGGCCGATAGTTATACTATGAACTTTGAGAACGGATATACCGGTACCACCGATGTGACGACAGTTTTGTATCCTGATAATAACTTGTACAAAGATGGTGCGGTTAAAAATGACCATTTGACGAAAATTATCACCCAAAAATTTATTGCCCAGTTCCCTTGGCAACCTTTGGAAGTATGGAACGATCATAGAAGATTGGGGCTGCCATTCTTTGAAAACCCTGCGGTGGAAGATCCGATCACTGATCTGCCAGCATTGAACTCGTCTAATTTCATGACCAGTGATATCAGCTTTTTTCCACAACGATTGAAGTACCCTTCGTCTTTGCAGAATAGCAACGCTACTGGTTATCAACAAGCAGTAGATCTTCTAGGGGGTCCTGATGAAGTTCTAACGCCGCTTTGGTGGGCGAAACAACAATAATTATTTGTCTTTCTTGTATCTATGGATAATGGATACAACGAGGTAAATAATTAAAGCTGAAATAAATTGAAAAAGGGCCGAATGTTTTTTCGGCCTCTTTTTTTTAGGTTTTAGGTGTTGGGTTTTAGGTATTAGGGTGTTTGTATCTTAACGGTTAATATTGGTGTTATTTTACCATGGGGACGGCTTTGGCGCTGGTCTAGGCTGCGTTGTGCTAGAAATGACGGTTTCTAATACCTGAGTAGTTACTTTTTGGCAAATGTCGGCTTATGCTTCAATGGGCTATTGTTCTGCAGAATTTTGAAGGAACTTTTGAATTGTCCGAACATCATTTTTTTATATTAATTTAAGCGAGATCGCATGAGTACAATCAAATTGTTGTTTTTATCAATTGTTTTTTTCTTAAGCTTATCCATGAGCAAAGCGGCGGACACCCTTCACGTGGTGACTCATGATCGCATTACGATTGTTACTGATCCTTCGAAGGGCAGCAATGTTTATAAAGCCTGGGGAGGATTTCCATCCCCTCAGGTGCCAATCCGGAGCATTAAATTAAAGGTGCGTTTTGGTTGCCCTGACAACATGCGCTGTGCAGATTGGGATTACAAGGACCATATCACCATCCGCAGAACCGGAGGCGTTACGGGCGCTTCCCAGGATTATGAAATAGGGAGAATGCTTACACCTTATGGCGGTGCCTTCGGCAAAGATTGGGAGTTTGATTGGGAGGTGGACGTTACGGATTTCAGTTTGCTGCTACGGGACAGCGTGGAAATAGAATATAATCATACCGGATACGAGCCTAACGAAGACCGTGGATGGACTGTAACCCTGGATTTTGAGATTATCACTGGTAAGCCTGCTTGGGAGCCTCTTGCGATCCAAAAAATATATGATGGTTATTTTCCCTATGGCGACAGTACCAACAGCATTGAAACGGCCTTAAAGCCTGTTGCCTTTACTACAAATGAGGAATCGGATTTTGTCCGATTGCGGGTCGTGCAGACGGGACATGGCATGGATAAACCTGATAACTGTGCTGAGTTTTGCAACAAGTATCGTGAACTATGGGTGGACGGGGAACTAATAGAAAAGCGGGATGTTTGGAAGCATTGTGGTGATAATCCTTTATACCCGCAAGCAGGCACGTGGATATACGACCGCGCCAACTGGTGTCCTGGAAATTTAATGCAACCCGCTATTTACAATCTGCCTTTGGAAGCGGGCAGGGAGCATACTGTTGATATCAACATGGAGACTTATGTTTCTTCTGAGCCAAGTGCTCATGAATCAATAACAGCCTATCTTATCCAATATAAAAATGGGGCTGCGAAAAATGATGTTCGTATCGAAGACATTATCAAACCTTCTTTAAAAGACAATCACAGGCGCAAGAACCCAGCCAGTATGCATCCTGAAATTGTCGTCAGGAATATGGGTACTGCCACAATCAGAAGTTTGGAGGTGCAATATGGCATAGTGGGAAAAGATAGAAAGACTTATAAGTGGAAAGGAAAACTTGCTTCTGGCGCTGACACTATCATTATACTTCCCGGAACTATCGAAGGAGAAGCCGGACAAAATCGTTTTGAAGTAGCTTTATCAAAGCCAAATGGCAAAAGAGACGAATATGGAAAGGACAATGCGATGATAGTGCCATTTGAAGCTGCTCCCATCCATGAAAATGTTGTTATCGTTTATTTGTTGACTAATAACCAGCCTGAGCAAAATAAATACTTCGTTCGAGACGCCGAAGGAAAAATAATAAAGGAAAGGGCGTTTGATACTTTGGAAGCCAATACTGTTTTCCGGGACACACTACGGCTCCCACCGGGGAATTATCAATTTACCTTGTTGGATTCAGCTGGCGACGGTCTGGAATTTTGGGCAAACCCGGAAGGAGGAAGGGGCAAAGTACGCCTGTTAAACACGGACGGTGCTATGTTAAAAGATTTTGAGTCGGATTTTGGCTCCTCTGTCCAATATTCCTTTAAAGTTGGGCAAGCAGTCACGCCCATTAAAGAACAATTTTCTTTTGAATTATATCCGACGCGTACCAATGGCAAAACCACTTTTGATTATTATGCTAATTTCCCCCATGATATAGAGGTGCAAATTGTTACCGATCCCGGGAACGAAATTGTGGAGACACATAACTATAAACAATTGCGGGAGGGGATGTTTACATACGACTTAAGCCGCTTCCCCAAAATCCGCTATTATTTGAAAGTGTTGATCAATGGCGACGAAAAGTTCAAAAAGCGCATCCGTGTAAAGGAATAAATCGGTCGGGAATGATTGTATTGAGGTTAGGAATTAGGTATAGGTATAGGTATAGGTATAGGGTTTTGGGGATTAGGTTTTAGGCAAAAAAATCAAGGTTTAAAGTCTACAGTTTAAAGTTTAAGGTTTAAGGTTTAAAGTTCAAAGTTGGCGCGCTCCGGAAAATGACAAATCAAATATTAGCGAGGCGAGGCGCAAGGAAAGATCGGTCAGTATGACCAGTTTCTGCAGGATATACGTTTAAAGTTTGAAACTCTTCGTAGAATGACGATCAAATTTAAGGCACCAACGCAAAATCACTACTACTCCATGCC
>CAMPJM010000495.1 GCA_946886805.1 uncultured Flammeovirgaceae bacterium
ATCCCGTTGAGCGCTAAATTGTACAATACATAATTTTTATACTGTATTGGATGACCGTAGTTTCTATTGGATGGAGGAAACAGATCAACAACATTCCCATTTTCCACATCTATTTGTATAATGTTTTTACCTTTTTCAGTAGTTTTTAAAGCAACAATCTTTGTCCCATCATCAGACCACCGGGGCATGGAGATAAAAGCATTCTTTGGATTAGGAAACCTCTTTAGCTCCTCTCCGGTCTCGGTATCTAGAAGGGTGAGAAAAAACTCATTTTGCTCAGATGTAAAAACAGTTGCTATGCTTTCAGCATTGGGGGACAAGGCTGCGGCACTATATCTTGATGGATCAGTAACCGTTCTAATCTTTTCTGTAGCCAAATCAAAGACTTTTATTTGATTATAAGTTCTTGCACCCCATCGAACATCCGGCTTATACTCCACCCAGGCCACGAGGCCATTCTCTGCTGACAGCATTCCTGCATTTGAAACCAACCCTGCTACAAATTCTTTGCTTTCCTCTCCGGAAGGCTTAATCCTTACCAATTGAAGTATATCACCAAGGCCTTCCTTGAAAGCAATAACATCACCATTTTTCAGCACCTGTGGAAACATATAATTGGTGTAGACACTCCTGGCGCTATCAGTAATGAGGGAGGCGTCCGTAAAAATTTTACTTTCAATTTCGTTGCGCCATAGGCTGTCCATTTCTTCTACCATGCCTTGGTAAGTCTTCTCTACATTTTTTTCGGTGTGTTTCCTTATTGCCCTGGAAAAAGTAAAAGGGATGAAAGGTTTGGAAAATGCTTCTTCCAAAATTTCATCCCAGGGATTAGACTTGTATTTTCTTCTCAGGTAAGAAACCATAAAATATCCCGTTACATAATGGTCCGGGACAAAATCTTTGAAGGATCCCAAATATTGTTTTTGGTAACCGAAAGGCCCCCGCTCCAATAGACTAGTCCGGAAAGCTAAATTAAATTCAGGAATCCTTCCTCTGCCAGAATTTGTGAGAGCCGTTTCCATGGCAACTGCATCTCCTTCCCAGTACCACTGCGGCACTGCCATATAGGACATCGCTGCTAATGCTTCTTCACCAAAAACAGTAGACAATAATTTATTGAAGCCTGTATTGGCTTTTTCGAATTGTACCACATGCCGATATTCATGCACAGCCAAAAGATCCAGCCATTTATTTGTCCCTGCAAAGTTGTAGTCCTGCGGAGGCATAGTAAAAAACTCAGATCGCCTGGGAGCAAGCGTTACAAAGCCATTGGGAATAGTTGTATTTGACCGTAAAATCAAAGACAGCTTTTTTGGATAAGCGTTTAATGAATTTGAAAGAGGATTGTAAAGCGTTTGCAATTTCCGAACAAGACCTATAGCGAGAGAGTCGTTCCCTTCGGGATAAATAATTCTAAACTTAGGGGAATTTACCTGAGACCATTCTGTCGAAAAAGGTTCCTGATCATAAACAGGATATTGAGCTTTGGTAGTCCCTACTATTAGGAGAAACATTCCTATAAAAAGCCAAAGCCTCCCTGTTTTATTCATGAGGCAAATATAATAGATATTAGAGATAAAGAGGAATCGCATCAATTATAGACTTCTGGACTTTTTTAACCAATTTTCAACACCATAAAAAATTTACTAGAGCCAGGGTAGTCCCAACTTCGGCAGTTTAAATAAAAGAAATTGCCTCCTTTTTTATTAATCTTTTATTCGGTCTATAAAGCTTCAATTTAGAAGACATAGACAAGCATTTTTTATTGAGCGGGACGCTCTAAAATAATTGGTCTTTGCGAGACGCTAAGACCAGTCGGGATAAAATCGGGGAATGTTAACATATTTAATTTTTGGTATCGAGCTCTATCAATGTTATCTTAACCATCTGTTTATCTGCTCTTCTGATAAATTACTTCCGCAAATAATGGATGCTACCTTTTTATTTCTAAATTTTTCGGGATCTTCTAAAATAGCAACTATTCCAACTGCACCAGAAGGCTCCGCAACTATACCAGCATGTAAAAGCAATAATTTCATCGCTTCTATAATTGTTTCTTCTTTTACTAATATGCAATCATCTACCAAACCATCCAAATCTCTTAGCGTCTGTGGAATAGGTGATCTTACAGCTATGCCATCCGCAATCGTTTCTGCTCTATCATAGCTTACACGTTTACCTTGCAGTATAGACTCAACCATTGCAGGTGCTCCTTTTGCCTGAACAGCGACTATCTTTGTAGAAAGTTCTTTTTCTTTAAAAACTGTTGCCGTTCCACTCACAAGTGCGCCGTTACCCAATGCGATAAGCAAAAAATCAAGCTGATCGGTAATTTGAAGTAACTCAAGGCCGATTGTCCCTGCACCTGCCAGTGTTTCAATATCAATGCTATCTTCAACAAAAAGACTCCCATTTAAAGATGCAACTCTTCTCGCTTCTTCCTTCGCAGTTTCAAAATCATCACTAAACAATATTACCTCGGCACCCAATGAGCGCATTCGTTCAATTTTAAATTTACTTGCGGTACGAGCGGCGTAAACAGTCAATTTGATTTTATACTTTCTACAGGAATAAGCCATTGCTTGTCCAAAATTACCGGCACTTGCACAAAAGATATGTTTTTCATTTTTATGTTCAGATATAAAATAATCCGAACCTCTGCCTTTAAAGGAACGAATGGGATTGAGAGACTCTAATTTGAGATAAATTTTACAGCCCAATATCTCCCCTAATGGTTCACAATCATACTGTGGGCTATTTAAAAAAATAGGATCAATTGAATTTCCAGCGTTTTCAATATGAGATACTGATAACCGACGGCCTCTTACTGTCATTTTTATAGTTTATAGAAGTTGCTAAACAAGTTATAAAATCTATCCATATTATTCAAAAACGGCTTTTCTTTATTTGATTTAAAGAGGAATCTATTTCTATTGCGGCAAAAATCATGATATAAGGCAGGACAGGCATTAAGAACCTCCCATCCCAATCTTCAGTAGTAAGCATAACACTAATAGCCTGAAGTGTCACTAGAGCAATTGCAAAACTTTTAGAAGGATTTTTATTAATTTTTTTCAAACCTTTTATAAAAAAATAATACATTGGATATAAGGTTATTATAATCAGTAAGTTGTGAAGTAGCGAATAATAAGGTTTTACATGAGCAAAAAAGAAAAAAAGTTTAGCCAGGGAAAGCTTAATAAAATATACAGGATTGAGATATATAAATTGCAATAGTTGAAATATGGTAGGAAGAGACGAATTTAGCTTGGTTAAGTTAGCTGTATCTATTGAAAGAAAATCAGAATGCGGTGCAAAAACAGAAGCCATATATACCACATTTCCCGTAAGGTAAACTTCAACCGACATAAAGCTAAAGTCCTCCATCGCTAAACTTGTCAAGAATAAAAGAAAGGATGTCAGAATAATACATAAAGAGATGATAGACTTCTTATTTTCAAGATACTTTTTGGTTTGTTTTAAACATGAAAAAAGAAAAACCGATGTAGCAAGAAGATAAACAATCCCGTGTGGTCTGACAAAAATAGTAATTAGCAATAAAGGAATTAGAATTAGAAAATAGGACGGGTTTTGCTTTGTCTTTAGGATAAAATAGAAACTTATTACCCCCAGATTAATAAACAATGATTCTGTAAGGATATAATAGTTCCATGATTGCACTTCTAACCATAAAACAAAAAGGCAACAAGCAAAAAAAGAAGCTCTGTGGGACTGAGAAATGATATATGTCGAAAAGTAAAGCGCTAAAGTTGATAAACCGGAAAACAAAAGCTGAATTAAAACGGCTATAAACAGACTGCCTCCTGCTTCTAATACTAATGCAAGTAAAACAACATAACTTAAGTATTGATAGGAGTAGAAAGATCCGAAAGCATCAAAGCCACTATTCCGGAAAGATGACGCATGGTGCAAGTATCGTTCAGAATCTATTACTACCTTCAGCCCGCCTGTATAATAAAAAAGAAATAGTTGCACTGCCGCCCATAAGAGCAATAATGTAATGAGATTTCTTTTCCAGGATGTGAAAATTTTCAAATCGCCTATTCTCAATAATATTTTTAGGATATGAGCTTTATTTTAAATTTCAATTTATCACAAATTTATGATAAACTTATCCTATGG
>CAMPJM010000496.1 GCA_946886805.1 uncultured Flammeovirgaceae bacterium
GGGCAATGGAAAGACCCAAGTTTTGGTGGGGCATTTTTGCCAGACACCAGGTCAGTATCCGATTCCATTTTTACAGCAAACTGGAGCTTGCTACATTTCAACAGACCTTTTCCTCAGCAATGGAAGGACAATATGCCCAGTATTCACAGTGCTTCATTTGGCGTAGAGCTGTTGCTCCCCGTAGACCAATATCAAAAAAGCATAAGATCAGCCAAGTATAGTGTGTTGATAATAATGCTAACATTTATTGCTTTGTTCTTGATAGAAATTATTTGCAAAGTGCGCATCCATCCATTTCAATATATTTTAATAGGGTCGGCCTTGATTATATATTACACTTTGCAGCTGTCAATCTCGGAGCATATAGGGTATAATTTTGCCTATGCGGTTTCGGCATTTCTGACAGTAATGCTTATAGGAGCTTATTCAATTTCTTTTCTACCCAATAAAAAAATTGTAAGCCTGTTGATAGCCCTTTTGACTTTATTTTATGCGTTTATTTTTACAATCACACAGTTGCAGGACTACGCTCTGCTCTTAGGGAGTATTGGCCTGTTTGTGATTATTGGAGTACTCATGTTCGTTTCCCGAGAAATAAACTGGTATGGTGTAGAGGAAAATGGATAGTATAAACTTTTGTTAGATGATTACATAAGCATCTGACTTAATTTTTGTAGAACCAATTCTGTCATAGTATGATCAGAATTGGTTCTATCTGATTTATAAGCCCTAGCGAAAATGACCATTGATCAGTAAAGAGGAAAAATATATCTTTTAAAACTGCTGATAATTACTCCTTTATATTCAAAAGCCTGGGGTTAATTGAATCTGATCTCTTGCCTTGTATATCTTCAATATATCTAAACTTAATTTATGAGATAATAAACTCTTTTTAGGTATCTTATCAGTAATATTCGTGTTATTTTGCCATGGGCATGCCTTTGGCGTTGGCAAGACTTTCAAAAGACGAAAAGCAAAAACAAAACCTGCCCAGAGACCTTCGGCGTAACAAGCAATTTTGAATTTTTAAAATTAACAAAATTCTGCCGTGCATATTTTACAACTTTGCAATCTTTTCGGAATACCTGTCCGCACGCAAAGCAAATAAGAAAAAAGCGAAAGAACAGAAAGTAAAATAATTTATTGCTTTGAATCCTTTGCTGAAGGTGAAATCAAAGTTTTTTTCCTTTCTATCTCCTTTTTTCTCTTATTTTTTTCTTAGCGTCCTTTGCGAAAACAATCTTTGCGCCCTTTGCGTGAACCCTTTGCTTCTAGCCTGCCCCGAAGCATGTCGGGGGCTTGTCCAGGATGGGTAGTTATAAACACCTAAAAGAATATCCAAATAGGAAGTCGATTTGTATCTTTATCACGATTTTTTCGTAATGTTCAGGAGGTGAAGGTAAATAAAATAGAAAGAATAAATTGGGTGGTTATGAAACGAATATTGATATTGTTGGTAGGGTTTATGGCTGGCTCAGAAATAGCTTTTTCTCAAGTCAGAAGCGATTTTAAAGGACCACAAGCAAAGAACTATAAAGCATGGAAACATGCTGTTGAAACCACAAGTGTAGACATTGTAACGGATCAGCGAGAAGTTTTGAAAGGGCCTAAAGCTAAAAATAGCAAAAGAAGTTTGGTCGCCACGGAGAGAACCGAAGAAGTGCCTAAGAGGCCTACCGATAATTTATTGAAGAATGAAAGATTGGGAATGGTGGGGCCAAGAGCGAAGAACTACCGTGCAAACCCTACTTTTTAAAATTTTAACCTATTCGAAAGGTTGCTGAATTTTATTAAAGTTCAGCACCTGCTCACGAGTTCAAAAATTTTTTCAAGCATTTTCAATAAATAGGATATTTTGATCTTTCTCTTAGTAAACTTGTACTAATGAAAGCTGCAACAATCCATCAACTTAAAAAAGAGTTACATTCTCTTGAAACCCCGCAATTAATAGAACATTTATTAAGGCTGGCAAAATTTAAAAAAGAAAGCAAGGAATTGCTAAGCTATTTATTGTTTGACGCCCATGATGAAGCCGGCTATATTGAAGATATAAAGGAAGAAATTGATACCCAATTTGAGGAAATTAATACAAGAAACTTTTATTGGGCAAAAAAATCGCTCAGGAAAGTTTTAAGAAACACGAATAAATACATCCGCATTTCGGGATCAAATGAAACCGAACTAACGCTCCTGATCTATTTTTGCAAGAAATTAAAAGAGGCTGATCTGATTTACAATGGGAGCACCCAGATTAACAATATTTATGAAAGCCAGCTAAAAAAAATCAGAAAGGTAATGGATAGACTCGACGAAGATCTGCAATATGATTATCAGAGGGATATTGCTGAGTTAGAGACAGTTTAGCAAAAATCTTTGTTCAAAAGCTTTCAACTTCATCTCACTTCTGCTCCAAAGTCCCCTACGAGGGGATTTAGCGGTTTTCAATGCAACCCTTTAAAATGTCAAAAACTTAAGGAAATCTGCTTCTTTTCACCCCCAACCCCCTCAATGCTATTAAGTTAAGGCGATTTACCCTTCTCACTTTAGGAGAAGGGTGGAGAGCCGGCCCCGAAGCATTTCGGGGATGAGGTCTTTTAAAAGCTTAACTTACCAGGTCAAAAACCCCGAAGGGGTGACACCACGGATGGGCCGGTTAAGATTAGTCATGCCTACCGGCCGCATTCTGAGCAATTCTAATGCGGACAAATAGCAGATAAAAGGATTACAAATCCCTGGTTAAGACTTCCGGATTACAAATCCGGAAGAGCGGTGCATCTAATATCTAACATCTAACATCTAACATCTATCATCTCAAGCCAGTCATCTCAAGTCTAGGAAAGACACCCCGTACAATAATACCAAACCTCCGTACGATAGTGTTTAACGGCCCCTTCTTTATAGGGTAAATTAGACTATTCATCAAGCAAAAAAGGGGCGAAAAGGGATAAAACCGCAAACGATTGCAATTTTTTGAACCTGATCCTCAATGTGCTTTTTGAATTTTAATATTTTTTTAACCTTTAAACCTTTTTCTTATGAATCATCTTTTTTTACCCACAGCAAAAATGGTTGGGTGTGCTTTCTTAGTCGTACTATTATTAAACGGCTATTCGGGAGCAGCACAAACACCTTTTGAGTCCCTCAATTATCTTTACAGCATCCAGGGATCAAATGTAATCGGAGGCATGCATAACCGGCAGCCTAATTCAAATCCTAATAGTTACAGCCAGCAACTCAATAATATTACTGGTAACTGGCCGGGATTGTACAGTGCTGATTTTCAATTTGAACCCAACGAAATTGCAAACCGCCAAACCATGGTCAACCAGGCCATTACCGAATGGAACAATGGAGCCATGATCAATCTCATGTGGCATGCCTGCAATCCTGCGCTTGGGGAACCCTGCTACTGGGATGGTAATGGCGTGCTTAGCCAGATGTCTGAATGGGAGTGGGGCCAGCTTATTGAAAATGGCACTGCGATCAACAATAGCTGGAAAAGCAGAATGGATGACGTGGCCTACTACCTCCAACAGTTAGAAGATGCCGGCGTCGAGGTTTTTTTCAGGCCTTTGCACGAGATGAACCAGGCCATGTTTTGGTGGGGTGGAAGGCCAGGGCCAAACGGAACAGCAAAATTGTACCAGATCACCCACGATTATTTTACCTATGAAAAAGGCCTAAGCAATTTAATTTGGGTGTGGAACCTACAAGATTTCAGTTCATTGGCGAGCGACCTCAATAGTTATGATCCGGGTGGGCAGTATTGGGACGTACTTACGATGGATATGTACTGGAGTGACGGGCAAGGCTACACCAGTGCCAAATATAATGCGATGGCCAATAAAGCCGGTAGCAAGCCCATGGGTATTGGCGAATGTCAGGATTTACCTGCTGTTAATCTATTGTCCTCGCAGCCAAAATGGTCGTTTTTTATGGGATGGTCTGAACTTACCTTCCAACATAACACCAATCAGAAAATTCAGGAAATTTACTGGTCCGATCGTGTAATTACGCTTAATGAAATGCCAGGATGGGGCAATGGCGGACCTGGAGGTAATGTAAATCTTGCTTATCAACGTCCGGTGACAGTTTCTTCTACAGAAAGTCCCCATTCACCTTCAAATGCGGTTGACGG
>CAMPJM010000497.1 GCA_946886805.1 uncultured Flammeovirgaceae bacterium
TAGTTATATTGATCATTTAAGTTTCAAAAGATATTATCCGCAATATTTTATTTAGTTTTGTGTGGAAAGTTGAACATTGGCGCAAAATTTAAAAGAATGAATTAAATATACCATTGGACAGTTAAGTAAATATTGTTGAATCGGGAATTTAATTAGGAATTAGAAAACCTTACGAGTCTTGTATATGGGTAATAGGAAAAAAATACAAATGGTCGATTTGAATCGGCAGTACGAAAATATAAAAACTGAAATAAATTTTGCGATTCAAAACGTTTTAGATCAAGGAGTTTTTATTAATGGTTCGCAAGTAAAAAAATTTGCGGAAGAATTAGGCTCATATCTAAATAGTGCGCATGTCATTCCTTGTGCTAACGGAACCGATGCACTTCAAATAGCCATGATGGGACTGGATTTGAAACCAGGAGATGAAGTTATTGTACCTGCTTTCACTTATGTGGCCACGGTAGAAGTAATTGCTTTATTAGGATTAATACCAGTATTCGTAGATGTTAATAAGGATAATTTCAACATCAATGTAGATCTTATTGAAAAATCTATTACCGATAGAACTAAATGCATAGTTCCTGTTCATCTATTTGGCCAATGTGTAAATATGGAACCACTTTTGGCCTTAGCAAACCAATATAATTTATTTGTTATTGAAGATGCCGCCCAAGCACTTGGAGCAGATTATTATTTTTC
This sequence comes from uncultured Flammeovirgaceae bacterium, assembly GCA_946886805.1. Next base: position 703 of record CAMPJM010000497.1, read on the forward strand.
TGATAATAAATCAAAGAAAGCAGGTACTATGGGAACTATTGGAACTACCTCTTTTTTCCCCTCGAAAAATTTAGGATGTTTTGGTGACGGAGGTGCAGTGTTTGTTAGTGATGATGCTTTAGCAGAAAAAATCAGAATGATTGCTAATCATGGTCAAAAGAAAAAGTATTATCATGATATAATAGGAGTAAATTCCAGATTGGATACTCTCCAAGCAGCAGTATTAAGCGTAAAGCTGAAACAACTAGATCATTATTGCAAAAAAAGAAATGAAGTTGCTGATTTCTATGATTTAGCTTTTAAAAATGAAGAGAGAATTACTCCTCCTATCAGACTTCCTTATTCTAACCATGTCTTCCATCAGTATACAATAAAGGTAAATCCCTCTAGTAGAGATAAATTAAAGGAAAAGCTTGCAGAAAGAGGAATTCCAAGTATGATTTATTATCCTGTTCCAGTTCATTTACAGGAAGCTTATAAAACATACGATTCTAAGGAAAATTTAAACGTTTCCGAAAGCTTATGCAAATCTGTGTTGTCACTTCCTATTCACACAGAAATGACTGAGGATGAATTAAATTACATTACTTCAAATGTTCTAAAAGCATTATAACAAGTCACAATGGATAAGAAAGAATTCTTTGCACACGAGACGGCAATCATTGACGAAGGATGCCAAATTGGAACAGAAACTAAAATTTGGCATTTCTCACACGTCATGCCTAATTGTATAATTGGCAATAATTGTAATATCGGACAGAACGTAGTCATCTCTCCAGAAGTCATTTTAGGCAACAATGTAAAGGTGCAAAACAATGTTTCTATTTATACTGGTGTGATTTGTGAAGATGATGTGTTTTTGGGACCTTCGATGGTCTTTACCAATGTTACAAACCCCAGAAGTGCTGTTAACAGGAGGAATTCATATGCCAAAACTTTAGTAAAACAAGGTGCTACGATAGGCGCCAATGCCACTATCGTTTGTGGTCATGATATAGGCCGGTACGCTTTTATAGGAGCCGGCGCAGTAGTGACCAAAACTGTTCCTGATTATGCACTCATTGTAGGTAATCCTGGGAAACAAATTGGGTGGATGAGCGAATATGGTCATCGTTTGTATTTTGACATGAACGGTGTAGCTGTGTGTTCTGAAAGTAAGGAAAAATATAAATTATCTTCCGGGAAGGTAGAAAAATTAAATATATGAAAAATTTTGCCCTCATTGGTGCAGCAGGTTATATAGCTCCCCGACATTTAAAAGCCATAAAAGAGACAGGGAATAATCTGGTAGCTGCTTTGGATAAATTCGATAGCGTCGGTATTATGGACAGCTTTTTTCCTGAAGCAGATTTTTTTGTTGAATTTGAAAGATTCGATAGACATTTAGAAAAGCTTAAGTATGATAAGAATCTTATTCTCGATTATGTGAGCATTTGTACTCCTAATTATCTTCATGATGCCCATATTAGAATGGCATTACGTCGGGGTGCTGATGCTATATGTGAAAAACCTCTCGTATTAAACCCATGGAATATTGATGCCTTGGCTCATATTGAATCAGAGACGGGAAAAAAAGTAAATAATATATTGCAATTACGGGTTCACCCCAGCATAATCGCTTTGAAGGAAAAGATTGAAAAGGGTCCAAAAGACAAGAAATACGATATCGATCTGACTTACCTCACTTCGAGGGGACATTGGTATTACACAAGTTGGAAGGGTGATATTTCCAAATCTGGCGGAATAGCTACTAACATTGGCGTACATTTTTATGATATGCTTACGTGGATATTTGGTAATGTACAGGAAAACATCGTTCACCTACATACCCATGACAGAGCTGCTGGTTATTTAGAACTTGAACGAGCCAGGGTACGATGGTTTTTAAGCATTAATTATGATGTGTTACCTGACGAAGTAAGAGACAAGGGTAAAAGTACTTTTCGATCCATTACTATTGAAGGCGAAGAGTTAGAATTTAGTGAAGGTTTTACCGATCTTCATACGATTAGTTATCAAGGAATACTAGAAGGGAAAGGATACGGATTGGAGGATACACGCCAATCTATAGAGATTGTACATGATATACGCCATGGAGAGTCGATAGGTTTGAAAGGGGATTATCACCCTTTGGCTAAAGAAAAGCTTGCAGATCACCCCTTTCAGTAAATGTTGATGTATTTTGCAGATGAAAATGACGTTTTATAAACTAAAAAATATTTATAGGAAGTCTGGATTTCTACAAAATGTAATCACTTTAATGGGCGGAACGGCATTGGCTCAGGTATTAATGGTCGCAGTTAGTCCCGTTCTTTCCCGAGTTTATACCCCTAAAGACTTTGCTGAGCTTGCTATCTTTACTGCTATAGTCCAAATTCTATCTGTTTTTGCTACAGGTAGGTATGAACTAGCTATAATGTTGCCCAAAAGCGAAAAGGGTGTCAATAACCTAATAGCGCTAAGCATAGGAATATGTGTTTGTTTATCTATACTAATAGTAATTTTTATTCCTATTTGGAGTGATTTATTTTTGAATATTATTGGTTATGAGGGGGAAAAAACATTCTTATATTTGATTGCTCCTATGGTCTTGTTTATAGGAATAAACAATTTATGTTTGTATTTAGGATCAAGGCTAAAAGAATATAAAGAAATTGCAAAAAGTAGTCTATTTAAATCGGTAGGCACCGTAATTAGTCAATTGTCATTACTTCAATTTGGAGGGGTCGGCTTAGTAATAGGAGCCATAATAGGGCAGCTTTTAGCTAGTTGGAGTCTATTTAGAAAGCTGGTGGTTAAACGCTCCTTTGTTAAAAGAAGTGATTTAAGCTTAAAGGAGATAAAAGTTCAAGCCAATAAATATAATATGTTTCCCATATATTCTGTTCCGGCTGGTTTCGCCAACATAGCAGCCCTTGAAGTAAATATTTTTTGCATCAGCAAACTCTTTGGCAGTGTTGTTTTAGGTTACTATTCATTTATGTATCGGATATTAATGTTACCTTTATCTCTTGTTTCAGCGGCCGTAGGCAAAGTTTTTTTACAAGAAGCAGTAGAACAAAAGAATGAGAAGGGCAGCTCTATTGAGATATTTGATAAAGTGTTCAAACGTTTATTTATGATAGGGATACCGCTTTTTGGGTTAACTTATTTTATTATAGAAGACGCTTTCGTTATAGTATTTGGAGAGACATGGCAAAGTGCAGGAAGGTATGCTCAAATTATGATACCTTTATTTCTGATAAGATTTGTGGTATCCCCCTTGTCAGTCATATGTACTGTTTTTAAAAAGCAACAAATCGCGTTGGTACTTCAGACGGGTTTACTCCTAACTACAATAGCAACTGTGACTATAGCTTATGTTTATCATTTACCCATTGAACAGTTTTTAAATTTATTTACTATTGCTATGGTTTTAGCATATATTATATTTCTA
>CAMPJM010000498.1 GCA_946886805.1 uncultured Flammeovirgaceae bacterium
AATTATACTAAAGCAAGAATTTATCAAATCCTCTAATAGTAACAATCGACACATTATAGCCATTGGAGCCTCTGCGGGAGGCATGGAGGAAATTCATACCTTCTTTGACCATACACCGGTCGATAGGGTTTCCTATGTCATTGTCCAGCATTTGTCGCCCGATTTTAAAAGCCGAATGGCAGAATTGCTGGCAAAGCACAGCAAGCTGAAGATCTGCGATGCAGAAGACAATATGACCGTGAAGGAAAACCAGGTGTACCTGATCCCCAACAAAAAGTTTATGACCCTGGAAGGGGGAAAATTATGCCTATCAGACAAAAAAGGGGTAGAGGCCCCCCACATGACCATTAACACTTTTTTCAATTCATTGGCGGCGGACATAGGCGACAAAGCGATTGGAGTCATCCTTTCTGGTACAGGCACTGATGGCGGCCGTGGCATAGAAGCCATTAAAAAGGCAGGTGGCATGGTGCTTGTTCAAGACCCGGTTACTGCTAAATTCGGGGGTATGCCGTCCCATGCCATTTCTACAGGATTTACAGATGCCATACTTCCCACGGAAGCAATGCCTAAAATGATTGAAAACTATGTAAAAAAGCTGCCTTGGAAACCAGCAGCGCATATTGAAACTGTAAAAGAAGAGAGCTCAGAAGAGGAAGCAACGGTCCTGCAGGCCATAGTCGATTTGATAAAAGAACATTTACCAAATGATTTTTCCGATTACAAGCATCCCACGCTACAGAGAAGGGTCAAAAGAAGAATGACTTATAGCAACTTCAATAAGATTGGGCAGTATTTTACTTTCCTTGAGAACAACCCCGAAGAGATAGCAACACTTGCCAGTAATTTCCTTATCGGCGTTACACAATTTTTTAGAGATAAAGAAGCATTTGAAGTACTGCACACATATATACTTCCAGAAATAGTTAAAAACCATAACAGTGAAAATGCGATAAAAATATGGGTAGCAGGCTGTTCCACGGGAGAAGAAGCGTATTCCCTCGCCATATTGATGAGCGAATACCTGACCAAAATAAACAAGCGTATAGAGGTAAAAATATTTGCTACCGATGTTGACAAAGCTGCACTGGATCGTGCCTCCAAAGGCATATATTCTGAAAATATTGCAAAAAATATATCAGAGGAAAGGCTTGACCGCTTCTTTACCCGTGAGCCAGGAGGTTTTAAAGTAAAGCAGTTCTTGCGGAAAATGCTCATCATTGCAGAGCACGACCTTGTCAAAAACCCTCCATATTGTAACATTGATCTGATCAGTTGTCGGAACCTGCTGATCTATATGAACCCTATTTTACAAAAAAAGGTGTTTTCCATGTTTCATTTCGGGCTTAAAAAAGAGGGCTTCTTGTTTTTAGGATCAAGTGAAAATGCCAGCTTACGGGAACCGGGGTTTTTGGAAATAAATAAAAAATGGAAGCTATACGGTAAAACAGAAACTTCCAGTACAATGCGATTCAACAACTTTTCCCTTCCTTTTCCAGAAGAAAGAAAGTCAGCGCCAACATCTCATTCCGTATCATTCAATGCTTCTTACGCTTACAAGGGAAATGACTTGGTGGGGCAGATCAATGAAGCGGTAATGAACACATGTGGCTTTGCGGGGATATGCATTGACAAGGACATGAATATAGTGCAATCTTTTGGAGACCTTAGCCCATACCTGCATCAGAAGATGTTTGAATTTAATTTGGATGAGCTATTGAACGGACAGCTTGCCGTGGCTGTCAGGACTGCTATGTCCAAGGCCAGGAAGCGCGGAGAAAAAATAGTGGTGAGCAAGGTGCCTATAGAAGATAATGGCACTAGCTTTTTTGTAAACCTGCAAGTAAAGCCCGTGAGCAATTTAAGGACCGATCAAAAACTGATGTTGGTCTTGTTCAGCAAAGAAAAAAATGAGCAAAAAGATGAAACAAGCCATGAGGTATATCACCCCGACCAGCATACCAAAAACTACTTGGCAGCTATTGAGGAGGAGCTAAAGGAAACGAAAGAAGAACTGCAATCGGCCCTGGATAAACTTGAAGCCAACAACGAGAACATGCAATCTTTTAACGAGGAGCTGCTCTCTGCCAATGAAGAGATGCAGAGCGGAAACGAGGAACTTGAATCGGTGAATGAAGAGCTGCAAACCGTTAATAGCGAACACCAGTTAACAATAAAAGACCTGACCGCATTAAATGATGACCTGGATAATTACTTCCGCAGCAATGTGAACGGACAATTGTACGTGGACAATGACCTTTTGCTGAAAAAGTTTTCTCCGGCAGCTGTCCAACACATCAATCTCAGGGACAGTGATTTGGGCAGGCCCCTCAACAATATTACCACCAACATTAAATTTGAAACGATAGCTGAAGACATTAAAAGAGTGGTTTCCGATGGGGTTATCATTACTAAAGAAGTGCAGTCCACAACAGAAAAATGGTACCAGGTAATGGCGATGCCCTATATAAGGCAAACCGATAACAAGCAAGATGGGGTCATCATTACTTTTAACGATATCACCGATATAAAAAGGGTACTGGAAGAGCTGGATGAAAGCAATAAAAGCCTGATGCGGATCAATGCAGACCTTGACAATTTCGTTTATTCGGCCTCTCACGACCTTATGTCCCCTATGGCAAATATTGAAGGGCTGGTCGGTCTGTTAAAAATGAGAATGGAAGCGGATGACGAACAGGTGAATAAAATTGCCGGGATGATTGATTCGGCTATTACCAAATTCAAAGCGGTCATAAAAGACCTGGGTGACATTGGTAAAATAGAGAGCGAAATGCATAAAGATCTGGATAAAGTAAACATAGCGGAGTTGATTAAAGACATCAAACTAACCATACTTGACCAAGTCACCGCTACCAATACAAAAATGCATTGCGATTTTCAGGTGGAAGAAATCAACTTCTCGAAAAAGAATTTGCGGAGCATCTTTTATAACCTCATCAGTAATTCCATTAAATACAAATCACCAGACCGTGACCCGGAAATCATTATCAGGACAGAAGCCATACCCGGCTTTGTGATGTTGTCTTTTAACGACAACGGGATGGGCATAGAGGCCAGTAAAAAAGACAGCATCTTTACCCTGTACAGTCGCCTGGGCCAGCAGGTAGATGGGCAGGGCATTGGCCTGTACCTGGTGAAGAAAATAATCGATGCCGCCGGGGGCAAAGTAGAAGTGGACAGTGAATTTGGGAAGGGCACTACTTTTAAAGTATATTTTAAGAAGTAGATGCTATGGGAACGTTGCACCAGATGCTATCCCTTTTTTCGAACGTTGCACCAGATGCTATCCCTTTTTCAGGGGATAGTATCTTTCACTTGCTAAACCTATCAGCTTTTCCTTAATACCAAGAATACCATCGACAAAACAGCGATGGCATCCAGCGAACTTTAAAATGAAAGGAATTTATTTTTCAACAATATATTTTGATACAATTGAATAATCCTTTCTTTCAGCATGAAAATCTATAAAAGCCTGTTTACCTCCAAACCATTCCAATACTTCATTTCTTGCCAGATTTGTTTCCTTATCGCTTATGTGCGCCAAATAGGAATTAAATTTCCAACTTAAAAGATTATCAGTCAAATTGTGATGTATAGGGTTATTATGAATATAATGTATTAAGGAACTTAAGTAATCTTCGGAATCTATTAAAATCCTTTTAAATCTCTTGTGAAACAGACTTCCTCTTCTGTTTTCCTGCTTGTTAATAGCCTGTGAATAGGTAATAAAAAAAGTTCTGAGTTTTTCGCTAATTATTTCATGCGTATCACAAGCTTCAGTACACGGAAACGTTTCTTTTACCCTTACAAGAAAATGAAAATGATTAGGAATTAAACAATATGCCCATACGGTAAGGTGTGAAGATAGGTAGTCATTAAATTTTTGAAGGAAGTAATAATAATTTTTCTCGGAAAAATATAGTTTGTCTGAATTACTGTTGGCGCGATTATAAATATGATAATACCTGCCTTTTTCAAACCTGGCAAAATAATAATCTTCTTGCATGATGTAATATTACAAAACATTGCCATCAGATGCTATCCCTTTTTTGGGGATAGTATCTTTTAAACCAAGGCACTGTCACTAGATGCTGCCCACCAGCTTG
>CAMPJM010000499.1 GCA_946886805.1 uncultured Flammeovirgaceae bacterium
AGTACTACCTACAAAACCTATGCGACCATCGGCAATCTGAACAATCATATTGGCGTACCGCTGACCCTTTTGGCAATAGATGATTCTATAGAACTGGCTATCATAGAAATGGGGGCCAATAAGATCGGCGATATTAAAGAATTGGTTGAAATTGCTGAACCTACCCACGGCCTGATTACCAATATTGGTCATGCCCATACGGAAGGATTCGGGGGATTTGAGGGAGTTATAAGAGGCAAAAGTGAGCTTTATCAGTTTTTAATAGAACACAAAGGTGAGGTCTTCATTAACTCACAAAATGAAATATTAAATAACATGGGGAAAAGGTTTTCTCAGCCAATTTATTATCCTTCCAAAGGCGATTTTTACCATTGCCAATTTAAAGAAGCCTCTCCTTACGTAGTGGTAGAAACCGAGGAAGGTGCGCAGATTAATACACAAATAATAGGCGCTTATAACTTTGAAAATATAGCAGCCGCACTTTGCATTGGTAAGTTTTTTGATGTGCCTTCGGAAAAAGCCAACAAGGCTATTGCTGAGTATGTCCCCACCAATAATCGGTCTCAGATAGTCAAGAAAGGGACAAATACCATTATTATGGATGCTTATAATGCAAACCCAAACTCCATGGAAGCTGCTATTAAAAATTTTCAGGACATGAAGGGTGACTATAAAGTAGTCATTTTAGGAGACATGTTCGAGCTTGGCAGCTACAGCGAATCGGCACATACAAAATTGGGCGAGCAGGTTTCAAAAGCTGGTTTTCAAATGGCAATTTTTTGTGGCAAACAAATAAAAGCAGCATTAACCGCTAACCCGGATGCCCGCTACTTTGAAGATAAAAACCAGTTAAATCAATTTCTTCAGGAACAAAAATTTGAAGATTCTTTGATCTTGGTCAAAGCATCACGGGGGATTGGGCTGGAAAACACGCCCGATTATATAAATTAGCCGTAGCATGAATCTATTGCAATCGAATTGATCGCATTAAAATAAATTAGTTTTAAATGAATACATCCTTAATCCTCGAATTTTTAACGGGACTTTCCAGCCACAATAGTAAAGAATGGATGGAAGCAAATAAAGAAGAATATAACCAGGCAAAAGCCACATTTATAGAGTTGGTATCGACACTATTGGAAAACTTAAAGCAGTTTGATCCTGGCGTAGCTGCTTTGACCGCAAAAGATTGCATTTTCAGGATTAACCGCGATGTTCGTTTTAGTAAAAATAAAGCTCCCTATAAAAATAACTTTGGTGCCAGTATTTCAGAAGGTGGCAAGAAATCTGAAAATGCAGGATATTATTTCCATATCCAACCCGGAAATGAATCTTTTATCGCCGGGGGCTTGTATATGCCCGCTAGCGAACATTTAAAAAAGATCAGGCAGGAAATTGACTATAATGCTCCGGAGCTCCTAAAAATAGTGTCTGAAAAAGATTTTAAAAAGACCTTTGGCACCGTACAAGGGGACAAATTAGCACGGGCTCCCAACGGTTATTTCCCTGATCACCCCAATATTGAATTCCTAAAGCTAAAAAGCTACATAGTACTGCAAAAACTTTCCGATAAAGAAATCCTATCCAACGATCTCGTCGCTAGCTTGTCGGATAAATGCAGAACTATGAAACCTTTCCTTGATTTTTTAAACGTCGCTACTTCGTAATGGAATCTCCAAAATCAGACAGCCGGGAGGTACAAATTATTGAAACAGAAGACGGTTCCCATTCCCTGTACGTACCTTCCCTGAATGAAACCTACCACTCTTTTCACGGAGCCATAAGGGAATCCCGACATGTATTCATAAAACAAGGTTTAGAACACTGGCTTTTTCAAAACGAGAAAAATAGGGCCAGTATTTTAGAAATAGGATTTGGCACCGGGCTAAATGCGCTCTTAGCAATTGAAATTGCTTTGTTAAAAAAAGTAAATATTTTTTATCATACATTGGAACCGTATCCCCTGGAAGACAAAGTGGTGAAGCTGTTAAATTACCCGGCTTTAATGCAAAACGAATCACTCCAGGAGTATTTTTCATTACTGCATACCTCCGCCTGGAATGAACCCATAGCATTAGATCCATTCTTTACTATTCAAAAGCAGTTAAGCAAATTAGAAGAATTTAATACTGAAGCGCATAAATTTGATGTGGTGTTTTTTGATGCTTTTGCCCCAAATAAACAAGCGGAATTATGGACCTACGAAATGCTTGAAAAGGTTTATAATCTTATGGCACCAAACGGGATTTTGGTAACCTATTGTGCAAAGGGGCAATTAAAAAGAGACTTGAAGAGCATTGGATTTGAAGTGGAAACTTTGCCTGGTCCTCCCGGCAAGAAAGAAATGGTGAGAGGGGGGAAGAAATTATGAATGATGAATTATAAATTATAAATTGTGAATTATGAATTATCACACAGAATAATTAAAATATACTTCTCTTCTATAATTCGGCGGACGAATATTAGTGTCCCGAGCATGAGCATATAGCACAACCCCCGATCTATATTTTTTAGCAAGATCGCATCTCGGAATCTTGGCAGCAATTGGTGATGGAAAAAATGGAAATCACTAAATAAAGAAATTTGGCTCGCTACATTGCCCTTTAAGTTCCAACTTTCATTACTTTTGTGTTTTTATATTAAAAAAGCAAGCCACGAACATCCAGGTATCACTACGGAATTTTAGTTAGTGATGCTTTTATAAGAGGTTCATGGTTTTGACTTTCTACTATCTTACCTTTCAATAACTAATGAGAAATAACAATGCGCTCAACAGTGGAATTCCGATTTCAGTTTCCCTAAACCCGACACTGGGAAGGGAAAATTTTGAGCCAAAAAAGCTGTTTGACAAGAAAAGAATCATTACAATTTCCGCTTTGGCTGTTTTAATTGCTGTCTGCATAAGTTTCATCGCCAAGCTCCTGATTTATCTAATAAATTTCATAACCAATATCGCATTTTATGGAAATTTTTCAATTGGCCATTCAAGTCCGGTCGATAATAATCTAGGTTTATTTGTAATTCTTATCCCTGCAATTGGTGGACTTATTGTTGGACTAATGGCACTTTATGGTTCAAAAGCTATTCGTGGACATGGCATACCTGAAGCTATGGAACAGATATTGACCAATCAAAGTAAAATTAAGCCCGCTATTACTTATTTGAAACCGCTATCATCTGCCATATCTATTGGTACTGGAGGCCCTTTTGGTGCAGAGGGTCCAATTATAGCGACAGGGGGCGCATTGGGTTCAACGCTGGGGCAGCTGCTCAAAATAACACACAACGAACGCAAGATCTTACTTGCCGCAGGCGCCACTGCTGGTATGGCGGCAATTTTCGGAAGCCCTGTTGCCGCAATTTTTTTAGCAATAGAATTATTATTGTTTGAATTCTCCCCGCGATCTATTGTTCCCGTCGCATTGGCCTGTATAACAGGTGCAGCCGGGCATCATTTACTGTTTGACGATGGTGTGGTTTTCCCCATAGGTGGTATTGTGGAACCAGCATCCAACTCAGCCCTCGGATTTTACAGCTTAATGGGTATTATCATCGGTTTACTCTCTATCTTGGTTACGAAAATTGTTTATTTAATTGAAGACAATTTTGAGAAGATCCCGGTCCATTGGGCTTGGTGGCCGGCAATCGGAGGTATAGCAGTAGGTATTGTCGGCTATTTTGATCCACGTACATTGGGTGTAGGGTATGAAAATATTATCGACATCCTTTCGGGAACAATGTCAATTCAAGTTCTACTATCTTTATGTTTATTTAAGTTTGTTTCCTGGGCAATTTCTTTAGGTAGTGGAACGTCCGGTGGCACGCTTGCACCGCTACTTACCATCGGCGGCGCAATTGGGGCCTTACTTGGGAGCTTGGTTATATTTTGGTTTCCAGCGTCCGGCGTTACAGTCACACTTGCTGCATTAGTAGGAATGTCCGCTATGTTTGCCGGTACGTCGCGCGCTTTCCTGACTTCAATTATTTTCGCATTGGAAACCACAGGCGAAGCCAATGCGCTATTGCCTTTACTAGCTACTTGTACGGCAGCTTATTTTGTGTCTTATTTTATTATGGAAAATACCATTATGACCGAAAAAATTGCAAGAAGGGGAGTTAAAACACC
>CAMPJM010000500.1 GCA_946886805.1 uncultured Flammeovirgaceae bacterium
TCACCAAACTGATCTGTAATACCGTCAGAAAACAAATAAAATGTATCGTTTTCCTGAAATCTGATGTGGTGATCTTCGAAGTTCTTTTCCTCCCGATTAAAAGTCCCTCCTACTGAATATTTGCTTCCTTTGATACTGCTAAACTTTCCATTTTTGAAATAGTACAAAGGTCTTTTAGCTCCTGAAAAAATCAATTCCTTATTAATGGTATTGTAAAGGCAAACTGACATATCCATTCCATCGTTCTTATTCAAATTAAAATTTTGCTGATGGAGCGTGTTGAGTACGCTTTTATTGAGTTCATACAAAATTTTCGAAGGGACATATACATCATGCTCCAGTACTATTTGGTTGAGCATGGAATTACCCATCACAGTCATAAAAGCACCTGGCACACCATGACCCGTACAATCTACAGCTGCCATCACCAAATAATTGCCCTTGCCGGCAAACCAAAAGAAATCACCATTTACTATATCCCTGGGAGTGCAATAAATAAAGGCATCTTTAAATACCTTATCGAGCATGCTCGTATCCGGAAGTATGGCCTCCTGTATTCCCTTGGCATACAATATACTATCAAGGATATTTAAATTTTTATTCGCTATTTCCTGATTTTGCTTTTCCAGTAGCTCATTCGACTTTTGCTTAAAATGATATTTATGATAAAGCACTCCTATCATCACTAGAATTAGCAGCAAAGAGCCCATTAAATAATAGCTCATCGTTTTATTTTTGGAAAGATTCAAATTTCGAATTTCCGCTTCCTTTTTCAGTAATTCAATTTCCTTTTCCCGTTTCTGTATCCGGTAATCTGTTTCTATCCTTGCTATTTTTATTGAACTGCTTTCATTAAAAACTGAATCCTTTTTATTGGAATAAAGCTTATAATATTCCAAAGCTCGTTCGAAATTTCTAAGATTGGTGTAGGCATCTGACAATCCTTTATAACTTTCCTGTACATTAAAAACTGCCTTGACGGATTGTCCCGTGGCCAGTGCTTCTTCAAAAGTTGTGATTGCTTGTCGGTTGTTTCCCGATTTCAAGTGCACCTCTCCGATATTATTCAAAAGTGAGGCTTTATCGTAGGCACCTAAAGCATCGGCTCTTTCAAGCGAAAGGTTTAAATAATATAAAGAGGAATCTAATTTTCCCATCTCCGTATATGTTTTACCAATATTATTCAGAGATTTAACAATTCCTTCTTCATTTTGGAGAGAAGAATCAATTTTTAAGGAGCGGTTAAAATATCCCAGTGCTTCTTGGGTATTGTCCAGTTCGAGGTATATCAGACCTATATTGCTCAGGGTATTAACCATAAATAAAGAATCCCTGAACTCTTCCTTGATAGTCAGGGCCTTCTTATAATACTCAAGCGCTTTAGTTTTCCTTCCTATTTCATCAAAAACAACACCCAAATTATTGTAGGCTTGTGACATTCCCTGAATGTTGTTTCTTTCTTCCTCAATACGAAGAGCCTTTATGAAATTCTGAATAGTTTTTTCATAATCACCGATATTGTAGTAGGCTATCCCCAAATTTTGTAACCCTTCAATCTGCAGGTCCAAGTCCCCGGACTCCTGACTCATCGCCAGAAATTGTTCGCCAAAATCAATTGACATTTGGGGTGCATAATTTCTGGTATTGTAGGAAATTTTTAGTAAGACGTCCATTTTCTCCCTGCCTTCCAAACCTTTTATTTGATTTTGAAGGCTATCTACATTTTGTGCAACTACCAAAAACTGTAGGACAAAAAGGAGAAACCACAGGGATAATATTTGTTTCATTATAATGAAGTAGCCGGCATGGTATGCCTCAATTTAGCCTGAAAGATATAATTTTTTTTTTGTTTAACATAAGCTAATTTGTTTAGATCATACATTGTAATTAATATGCCTACTAAAACCACAAAAAGTAATTAAATTGCGGATAAATTTAAAGAAATGAAAAATTTTTAACCTCTAAAATAGTGCCAATAGCAATATTTCTTCCAAACAGGGAAAGAAATCCGTATTCGTATTTATTTTGAAAAGTAATTTATCATTTTCTTAAAGTGCGCCTAATAAACCATGGAAGATTTTAGACAATATTATTTATCAGCAATGGAATATTGCAAAAAAGGTGATTTCAAAAATGGTATATCAGATTTCGATAAAGCAATAGCTATCAATTCAAATCATATTGAAAGTTTGTATAATCGGGCAAAGGCGAAATTTAAGATCCGATTATTTAGCGAATGTCTTGCGGACTTTGACCTTGCTTTGGCCGTGACGCCTGACAACCCGGTTCTACTCAGTGAGCGTGCGGTTGTATTTTATCACATGGGAGAAAAAAATAAAGCAATGGCAGACCTGGATACCGCTGTATTGTTAGAACCCTCCAATTCGTACAGGTACGCGAGCCGGGCCTATATAAAAGACAAAACAGGTGATTTTTTAGGGGCCATAGGAGATTATCAAAAAGCTATTGAACTTGATCCGGAGGATGCAATATCCTATAACAACAAGGGCCTGGTTGAGGAAAAACTTGGCTATATAAACAGATCCAAAGAAAGCTTTAAGAAGGCTGATTCGTTGACAGGTTTTGAGAATGGATCTGATAATCCACCATTAAATCAATCGTTGAAAGAAAAAGTAGCCAGCCAGGAAATTACAGCAAAAAAGAAACCCACTTTTAAACAATATCTTAAGGTAGTAGAGGAAATTTTCACCTCCAGAAGCGGGAGAAATGACTTTCTTAGTTATTTAATAGATTTGTTTAAAGGTAAGAAATAGGTTCTGAGGTCTATCCTGCCTCAGAGTCCTTGAAAAAAGAGACGCTGAGGGGGCGGTAAAAGCATCCTGTCAGGGGACAGGACGCGGATATCGAGTTTAAAAGGCCGAAATAATATGGAAAACTTACTTATTCCAAAAATGGCAGCTCTATAAAAAAGGACGTGCCTTCATTTGCAATACCTTCCACTTTAATTTCCCCTTTTAGCTTTTCAACCGCATTTTTTAAGATATATAAACCTAGGCCTGAACCTTTGGAAATTTCATGACCTCTAAAAAACATATCGAATACCCGATGTTGAATCTCTTTTCCTATGCCAATTCCATTGTCTTCCACTCTTATCAAAAGGGTATTATAGTTTGAGGTTTCGATATTTATATTGGCATAAGATTCCACATTCCTCCTGGAGTATTTAATAGAATTTTCAATCAAATTCTGTAAAATGGTTGTAATCAACCCTTTATCGCTCCTAAATTCTCTCTCCAAAACTATCTTCACATTGAACTTGATATCGGAGAATCTTTCCAAGTGCCTTAAAGAATCCATGGCATCGTTTATAATCGCAGAGAAATCTATTGGCAAATTTGCAGCAGTGCTTTCTTTTATCTTGGTAAGGTTTATCAGGGCCAGAATTATCTCATTAAGCCTTAGAATTTGCTTGTTGAACATATCGAAAAACTCTAATGCTTTTTTGTCGTGGATTTCGAATTGCACAATTTGATATAAACCTAAAAGAGAAGAAATAGGACCTCTTAGATCATGAGACGCACGATATACGAAGGTATCAAGTTCGGCATTTTTATAAGTCAAATCCTGTTCTGTCTTTTTCTGGGCAGAAATATTTCTTATTATGGTTGAATAGCTATTATTTTCGCCATCAGGTCCAAAATGAGATACGATGGCCATGGAAACAGGCACTTTTTGGTTGTTTTTACCTACCAATTCGATTTCACCTGTCCAAATTCCATTTTTTATGGCACCCGGAAAGCAAACTTCGTTTAAGATCTTTTGAGACCCTTCTGCCTGAATTTCGATAAAATTAATATCACTGACACTATCATTTTCTGTCAGTCCATAAAAATACCTTCCCGACTGGTTCAAATAAATCAGTCCCCCTTTGGAATCCAAAATTGCTACTATATCTGGAGTCACTTCAATAATGGAGGTCAACCTGTCCTTTTCCTGCTCTGTTTTTCTTATAGCTGTTATATCCTGGATAGTGCCATAATGCCTCGTATGCCTGCCCTTGTCATCAATTTCGATTTTAACACTGAGGTACAAATTTCTCACAGATCCATCGGACCTGATAATTCTATATTCGATATAATCGAGGTAATCCTTGTCTTTTGTTCT
>CAMPJM010000501.1 GCA_946886805.1 uncultured Flammeovirgaceae bacterium
CGCTCGTGCCTTACAAAGATCTTCGTGCCTTTGTGCCTTCGCGGCAAATACTTCCCATTGGCAATTCCTTTCCCTTAAAACTTATAGCTCAAAATCCCCTTAACAAAAAAGGGCATCCCCGGTGTAAAGTGGACTTCTTCAACAGGAACGGTCTCACGCTGAAGCCGTGATTCTGTTGCAAATTGAGCTTCATTCCATTCGGCGTCAAATAAATTTTGAATGCTGATTCCCAAATCAAAATTTCTCCACTGATAGCCGCTATTTAAATCTACCACTGTATAACCCTTCGCCACAATCGAGTTATCTTCGTTGGCAGGCCGGTCATCTACAAACCTAACTCTCATTCCTCCGTAAAAGCCGGCCGGGGAGATAATATTAACTCCTCCAATGATCGTTAAATCCGGGGCCAACGGTATATAATCATTCCCTTCTGTCTCTTCCATCGCCCTCGCAATCGTATAATTAGCATCCACATCCCAAAACAGCCACTTCAAAGGCTGATACCTCAGGTTTAATTCTATGCCCTGCCTCCTGGTTTCACCGCCAGGCTCTACAATGCCGACATCCCCGTCGTAAACAAATTCCTGCTCCATGTACAAATGCCAATAAGTAGTATTTATAAGCAGCTCCGGAAATGGTTTCCAGATAAAACCCAGATCCGCACCGTATGCCGCAGGCAATATTTGACTGCCTTGCTGCGCCACCTCCACTCGGGTGTCATTAGAATGAAAGCCCTTGCCTGTTTTGAGGTACACCTCCAAATCTGATGAATAGTTATAGAGCACATTTAACTTAGGGCTAAAAATGGCCTCAGGCTCTGATTGCGTTTTATACTCACCCAAAAGACGGTCGTAATAATTAAAATTAAACTGGTCAATTCTAAAGCCCGGATTAACCGACCATTTCCCAATTTTAAAAACTGAATTGGCGCTCAAAAACAAATTAGTTTCATTGATATCTCCCAATTGGATACTTTCCAAAGTAGTAATTCTATTTTTGGTATGCGATAGTTCATTGCCTTTACTCTAGTCATTTCTCAGCCCTTCGCCCAACTGGAAAAAACCTTCTGCAAATCCTAGGTTTTCCTGGATGTTCAGTTCACTTTTCAGGCCAAAGATTCTCCTGTTCTCCCTTTGTCTAATTTGATCGCCGTTTATTGAATCCTCCAAGAAAAAGGTGAAGTTGGAATACAATTCAAAGTCGTATTGAGAAAAATAGGCGGTGTTTTTAATAAAAGTATTTTCGTTGATATTTTTCTGATAATCCACCAGAATGTTTGTCCTGCTAGTACTCCCACCTTCGGTATCGTCAATAGCACCAAAGCGGCTGATCAACCACACATATTATAAAAATTAGAATATGAGGATTTGTTTTTATATAATTAAAGGATTTTTTGACTTAGAAGTGAAATCGGCTTGAAAAGAAATGGACGAATGGGTTTAAGAATCCTTTCACTAATCCAGCCGATAATCAAAATAAGCAATGAGTAGAGAAAACATCGTTAATTATTATTTGGAGAAATCTAAGCATAAAGATTTCCAGATCAATCAAATTAGAAAAGAACTTGAACCAAAAAGAATTCCTGATGAGGAAATTAGAAACATTGTGAAAATTGTTGATAATGCTGTTCAAAGAAGGGAATTAAATCAAAGTCATAATACCAAGGCTAATGAAATAACAATAGCTGGGGGAATTCTGACCTTATTAGGAGCCGGAATTACCATTGGAACATATACTGGATTTATTGACATGGGTAATAGCTTTTTGATTGTTTACGGTCCCTTCTTTGGAGGTTTGTCACTGCTCATTACGGGATTGGCAAGGAGATAGTGAGCGTGGTTTCTTTAAAAAGAATTACTCCTTGGAATGAACGATGCATAAATATTTTGAGAACACAAACTGTGGAGTAGACCTTCTAAGCGTAATAAAAATAAACCCACTTTGTAAAACATAAATAACAATTAATATGGATGAACAAGAGAAATCTCCTTCGAATGACCCCGTCTATCGATATGAGAATACCCAACCCAAAGAATTTCAACCAGCATTCGGCGATGAGCAAAATATTGATGCCATTTCCCACCATATTGAAAAACACATTGGCAAAATAGACTCAGTTTTTCATGAAATCATATCTGATTTAGTACATATTGATATTCACTGGGTAAAACCCAATAAGTCTTTTCCATTTCATGTCCTTGTCACTTCTGGAATGAGTGATAAAGCAATGACAGTCCCGCCCGGACTTGATGAACATAAATATGCTGAATTATGTATCCTGCTTCCTTCTGACTGGGAGATTAATGGAGATTCTAAACTTATGGAAGAAGGTTTTAATGACGAAAGAAATTATTGGCCCCTAAGGTGGTTAAAAGTTATCGCCAGGTTTCCACATCAATACGACACATGGTTAGGATGGGGTCACACAATTCCAAATGGAGAAAACGCAGAGCCATTCGCTGACAATACCGAGATGGGCTGTATGTTGATGATGCCATCAATAAATTTACCTCCTGATTTTTTTGAATTAAAAATCAATGAAAACAAAACCATAAAGTTTTTTGGACTATATACATTGTACAGGGAAGAAATGGAATTAAAAATGGCAAAGGGGACTGACGCCATTTTGGCTAAATTTGAAAAGTATAATGTCGACAATATTGTAAACATCAATAGACCGAATACCTGCATTAAAAAAGGATTTTTAGGGCTTTGGTAAGAGGGCTGTGTAAGGCGTGGTTCAGAACTCCGCTCTTCCGGATTTGCAATTCGGAAGCTTTAACTATGGATTTATAATCACTGTTTTTTTCAAGTATATTGTTTGAGCAGCCTATCATTAGCTGCAAAGGGCTGCACCCTTTGCACTGCTATTTCGGCCTTTCAGGACTATGGCTGTCCTCTATATTTCGAATCCCCAATCGATGGGTGTAGCCCGTCGATTATTTTTTGAACCACCTTGCCTCCCCGTCTTCCGACTTCCCACTCCCATCTTCCCACTTCAAACTGCTAACCGCTAATAGCCAATTGCTTTTTTATCGCCAATACTACTTTAAAAATAATTGTATCTTTGGAACGTTCTTTGCCAGAAAGAAACAAACGCTCGTAAACACCTATATGAATATCAACAAATTTTTAGTATTCGGACTTTTACTATTATTAGCTTCCTCCTGCAAATCACTTGTTGCCCCTGAATTTAAAGATGTAAAGGATTTAAAAGTAGATTTAGCTGGCTTTACATCAGTGAATGTGACAGGTGAAGCATTGTTTTATAATCCAAATAGAACCACAATTACCATTAAAGATATAGAACTGAATGTTGCCGTCGACAATCAAAAGGTGACCCATATCAGCAAAACTTTTGATATTAAGGCCTTAGGTGAACAGGATTTTACGGTTCCGATTGATTTGAAATTACCTTTAAAAGATCTGCAGATCAATTCTATTTCTTCCGCAATAAACATGCTGAGCGGAGAAGAAAAGGTATTACATTTTTTAGGAACGATAAAAGTCAAAGCTTATGGGATTAATTTCAATGTGCCCATCGATCATAAAGAGGCGGTGAAGTTGAGGTTGTAAAACTTCCGCAGATTTTTGCTGGTGACGTACCATACTCATTCACTTGTATGTCTATGAGGACACAAACAACGCTAACATTTAAAAAACTATCTATATCCAGCCGCCTGTAAATTAAACAATTCAGCATATTTTCCATCCTTTAACAAGAGTTCGGTATGGGTGCCTATCTCTAATAATCGCCCATTTTCCATCACCAAAATTCTGTCTGCCATTCTTACTGTCGAAAACCTGTGTGAGATCAAGACTGCTGTTTTACCTGCAGTCAGGTCTGCAAAGCGTTGAAATACCTCGTGTTCTGCCCTTGCATCCAATGCTGCTGTTGGTTCATCGAGAATGAGTAATTGTGCATCTCTCATATAAGCCCTTCCCAATGCAATCTTTTGCCATTGACCACCGGAAAGATCCACGCCTGAGGCAAACCGGCGACCTATCATCTGATTATAGCCTCCGGGTAAAGACTCCACGACTGAATCTGCCAGGCTTAGTGAGGCAGACCTTTTAATTTTATCCTTGTTTTCTTTTTCAGCAATTCTGCCTAC
>CAMPJM010000502.1 GCA_946886805.1 uncultured Flammeovirgaceae bacterium
ATTTAAAACAGTAAACTTCTCAAATATGAAAAAATATCCATTTTTATTGGTATTATTTTGCATTGGTGTGTTTTCAGGTTGTAAAGAAAATGAAGGTGAAATAATTCCGGTCGCGGAACATGATTTGGCGTGGGAAAACAGTTATGCAGAGGTTTTAAACGGTTCTTCGAGTATAAAAATCAATTTAATGCTCACCAGCCCAGGTACATTTTATTATATTATTTCTGAGAAAGGTATTGAGACGGTTGAGTCGACTTTTATAAGAACTCAATCAACAGAAAAAACCAGTACAGATATCGTAAGTAGTGGTATTATTGAGGTCAGTGATTCACAGGTGGGTGATACCTTGGAAATATTGGTGCCTGGCCTTACTCCTCAAAAAGAATATCATACTTATACACTTTCGGAAATCTCACCAAGTGGAGATGATTCAGAAATGCTTCCTGAAATTGTAAAGCCTTTTAAGAACTTACTTCCGGTAAGACAAAAAGAAAATAGTTTTGAATCTTCTACCATGAAGAAAAACATGAACTACTTATCTTATGCGCTGGAAGATTATTATTTAAATCCTACTAAGAAATTCCCGTTGCTTATTTTCCTTCATGGTATGGGAGAATATGCAGCTGAGGGAGAATTTAACTTATATAGAAACACAACGCTTCCCCAGCTAATCCAAAAAGGAAACGATTATCCGTTTATTGTAATTTCTCCGCAATTAAATACAGGTAGCTGGTCCCCAGAGTTTGTTGATGAAATGATAGCGCACGCTGTAGCCAATTATAGGGTTGATGAGTCGCGTATTTATATGACAGGGATAAGCCTGGGTGGAATTGGAACCTGGAATTACGCAACGAAATATCCTGAAAGACTAGCAGCAGTTGTGCCAATCTCTGGATCAGGAAATGCTTCGCAGGCTTGTAACATGTCTCAAGTACCGGTATGGGCATTCCACAATTCCTCCGATGGTCTTGTGAACACTTCTGGCTCAGTGAATATGATCGAGGCTTTAAATAATTGCAATCCCGAATGTAAAGAAGCGCCCCTTCTAACCCTTTATCCAGACGCTGGTCACAACGCTTGGGTGCGTACGTATAATGGTACCGCTGGTCATGATATTTTTAGTTGGTTATTAAAATATCATCTATGATAACGTGTAGTAGAAATTGGATTTCATAATCTAAATATTTCATCGCAGGCACATAACTTTTATGTTTCAGGTAATCTCTAATCGTGATTTTATAAACGCTTAGCATTCAGTTTGTTAAAAGCAGATCACACGAATATCAATAACTATTTCAAGAATTTACCGTAAACAAAGCTTGTGACCTAAGGTTAGTCTTAATAATTGTTAAACTACTTTTTAACCTTATACTATGCGATTTTTTATATATTTTTTATTGATTTTTCTTACCAATTCTATGTTAGTCGGATGCCACAGCGATGACAGCAATTTTATTGAACCTACGCCTACTCCGCCAGACCAATCTCCACCGGTTGATTCCGGCGCGTTAGATTGGGTAGAGGGTTTCCCCTTAATTTCCACGAGTTACCAGGCTATCAGTATCCGTACAAAAATTACTCAACCCGGTAAAGTATATTATGTGGTCTCTGAAAATGAGCTTGAAAACGTTACTGGATCTGAAATAAAACGCTTAGCCCTTCAGGAAGAAAATGACCCGCTTGATAATACAACCGGAGGGGTTTTAAACATTTCATCAGAAAACCTTGAAGACACACTGTCGGTAATACTAAACGGCTTCAATTCTGGCGAGAATGTCTACTCCTATTATATAGCAGAAGGCACTAAAGGTGATAGTAGCTATCTTATGTCAGACGAAAATTTAATTATCAGCACAAGTCTTGTGAAAGACAGGGAGCAGGAGAACAAATATTTTTCAAGCAAAAGAGGAGGGGAAATAAATTACCTGTTCTACGCCTTAGAAGACTATTACCTTAATCCTTTAAAAGATTATCCCTTGCTAATTTTCCTACATGGAAAAGGAGAATATGGAAGTAAGACTGGAGATTTGGATTTATATAAAAATGGCACGATCCCAGAATTGATCCATGAAGGTACAGATTTGCCATTTATTGTGGTTTCCCCTCAAATCGATACAGGTAGATGGGATACTGATTTCGTCGACGAATTTATCGACTATGTAATCGCTACGTACAGAGTAGATGAGGAAAGAATCTATATGACAGGTAATAGTCTCGGTGGTGTGGGCACATGGGAATATGCCAGTGCTTATCCGGACAGATTAGCAGCGATGGTACCAATTTCCGGCCATGGCTTTCCGCTTGAAGCATGCAAATTTAAGGACACACCAGTATGGGCATTCCATAATTCTGTTGACCCTATTGTAGAAACCACCGGCTCCACAGATATGGTTGACGCTTTAAACAATTGTCAGCCCCCTGGAATTTATTCCCCAATTTTGACAATATATCCTGAAGAAGGCCATGATGCATGGAAAAGAACCTATGATGGGTCTGCCGGGCATGACATTTTCTCTTGGATGCTAAGCTATAAAAAAAACTCGTGATATAATTTCGTGTCAATCTTTGCCTAGAAGTTACATAAACCCATAAGAGATTTCTTTAATAGTGCGGAAAAGATTATTTTTGAACAATTTATATTTTAAAAATAACGCGCACAATAAATATGGTAAAGATATTCTATACACTTCTCTTGTCTGTGGCACTTTTCTCTTGCCAGCCAGAGAAAGAACCAGCTAATAAACTTGTACCTGAGCCGCATCTTGAGCTAGGCCAGAAGGTGACTTTCGTTGGGGGAAATAGTGAAAGTGATTATGTAATCGTTGGCTATAAAAGTAACTATTCAGGTGAAATTGAAAAAGTATGGAATGACCAGGATTATATAGTGTTTATTTATACCAATACCCAAAATGACATAAAAGAAGGTACAGTTCATGTAAATTCAGTCGTTAAGAAATAAACAATTACCTGTTTGAAGGCAGAGATCAAGAAGCCACAAACAGTGCTATTATAATTAACAGATAACCTTAAGACCCAAGGAGAATGGTTGGTTTATGCTTATGCCATTTTTCCTACAGCTAAATAAATTTCTTTACAATATGTCAAGTCTCAATTTGCCTTTATTGAAAGCTTTATGTGAAGCATCCGGAGCGCCAGGCTTTGAAAAGGAAATTAGAGATTTAGTTATTAAAGAAATCGAACATTTGGCCGATGATCTCACTACTGACAATATGGGGAATGTTATATTCTTAAAAAAAGGAAATAACAACCCTGATAGTAAAAAAGTGATGGTCGCCTCCCACATGGATGAAATCGGTTTTATTATCACCCATATTGAAGATTCTGGATTTTTAAGGTTCCACACTTTGGGCGGTTTTGACCCCAAAACACTCACAGCACAAAGAGTGCTAGTACATGGCAAAAGAGATCTTGTCGGTGTGATGGGAAGCAAACCCATCCATGTTATGACCTCTGAGGAGAAAAACAAAATCCCCAAAAGCATAGATTATTTCATTGACCTCGGCATGACCAAAGCTGAGGTGGAGAAATTAGTAAATGTAGGTGATCCTGTCACCAGAATGAGCGATTTCGTGGAGATGGGAAATTGTGTAAACTGTAAATCTCTCGACAACAGAATTTCTGTTTTTATTTTAATCGAAACTATAAACAGAATTCACCAAACAGCTATCCCTTACGATTTTTATGGTGTTTTTACGGTTCAGGAAGAAGTGGGCATCAGGGGTGCCAGCGTTGCATCTCACCAAATTAATCCCGACTTTGGAATAGCAATAGATACGACCATTGCTTATGATGTTCCCGGGGCACAGCCTCATGAAAAAATTACAACGCTCGGCGACGGGGCTGCCATAAAGATAATGGATGCTTCTACTATTTGTGATTACCGGATGGTAGCGTTTTTAAAAGAACTCGCCAACAGGGAACAAATAAAATGGCAGCCAGAAATATTGACGGCTGGCGGTACAGACACTGCGGGACTACAAAGAATGGGAAAAAACGGTTCCATTTCCGGTGCTATTTCAGTACCAACCCGACACCTTCATCAGGTGATTGAAATGGTACATAAAGAAGATAT
>CAMPJM010000503.1 GCA_946886805.1 uncultured Flammeovirgaceae bacterium
CGCTGGTAAAGCAATATATCGAAGAAAATGGAATAGATGCCGAACGGGATGCTACCGGCTTTTATTATTCTCCAATAAAATTAAATCCTTCCGGGCAACTTATTCAGCAAAAGGACATCTTTTACTTTAAGTACAAAATGAGTCTGTTGAATGGAAATGTCTTAGAAGATAAGAGCCAACCGTCCGATTCGATACAAAAAGCAATGCACAATAACGTTGCGCAGTTATATGGTTTTAGCAGATCTTTTTCTCCACAAGGATTAGATCTTGGGTTAGCATATATGAGAGAAGGTGAAAAATATTTATTTGTTATACCTTCTTACATGGCTTATTATAGTGCAAGCGTGGACGGATTTCTACCCGCCTATTCAAATTTGGCAGTTGAAATGGAAATCCTGAATATTGTTTCCGCAGAAGAACAGAAGCTGATAGAAAACGACACTATTGATGCTTATATTGAAAGGGCTTCTCTAGAAGACGTAGTAGAAGAAACCGCCTCAGGTTTGCATTATGTAACAACTGCTGAAGGAACAGGAGACACTCCTGCCAATGGAAAAGTAGTAACCGTACATTATACCGGTAAATTGTTAGACGGAACTGTGTTCGATTCCTCTATCAATAAAAAACCTTTATCTTTTGTAATTGGCCAGAATAATGTTATTGAAGGCTGGGAAGAAGGAATTGCATTGATGAAAGAGGGGGAGAAAGCGCAACTTATCATCCCTTCTCACCTTGCTTACTATCAAAGCGCATTAGAACTTCCGCAAAGTGTTAGCAATGTAGAAATACCACCATTCTCCGTATTGATATTTGACGTGGAATTGGTGGATATACAGTAATCAAAGTTTTTTTAATAATTTAAATAGCTTGCCGGAATATCTATTTCGCAAGCTATTATTATTTTGTAGCATTCCAGAAAGCCGGAAAATAGATTTAAAATGCGATGCCCGCACAATTATATTTAGAAAATACTTTATATTGAGGACATACATTATAAGATGATCAAGAATTTTTTACCCTTATTTTTACTTTCGGTTTTTCAATTGACCAACAGCTTTGCTCAATATACCTATGAGTATGACAATTCTGTCGCGGTACTCGAAAACAATGAAGCGTTGCGATTGGCCTGGGCAGGTGGGTTAAATTCCGGTCAGTATCAATCCATCGATCTGAACAGAGATGGCCAGGAAGACCTTGCCATATTTGACAGGACAAGCGACAAAGTCAACACTTTTATATGGGCTGAGGGCAGCTACGAATACAATCCGCACTATGAAGCCCTTTTTCCAACAGATTTAAATGGTTGGTTGGTAATTGCCGACTTCAATTGTGATGGCGTTGAAGATCTTATTACGAATAGTACCTTTGGAATGAAAGCTTTAGAAGGCACTGTAGTCGACGGCGTAATCAATTGGACATTGGCAGTAGATCCTATCGTTACAGAAGGTTTTTCCAGCGAAGTAAACCTTCAGGTAAACGCAAGCGATATTCCGGCTATTACAGACATAGATGGTGATGGCGATTTGGATATTTTTGTTTTCAATTTTGCCCGTGGAGGCACTATTGAGTACCACCAGAATTTAAGCATGGAAAATGATGGCTCCTGTGGACTTGAATTTAAAAGAGTTATCGCAATATGGGGTGATTTCCAGGAATGCACTTGCGGGGTTTATGCTTTTGGAACAAGCTGCTCTGAAATAGACGGAAAGCAGGTGCTGGCTCCGGAAAAACTTTTGCATGCAGGAGGAAAAGCGCTCCTATTATTAGATCTTGATGGTGACGGAGACAAGGATATGCTTTTTGGTGATGAAGAGTGCGATAACCTTGCCTTCTTTAATAATGCAGGAAATTCTACTACAGCCAATTTTAACAGTTTCAATTTGACCTTTCCCGATGATGTGCCCACTGATTTTCTTGCCCCTGCATCTTATCTGGTAGATGTAGATCATGATGGCTTAAAAGATCTTTTGATCGCACCAAACGCACATGATAACAAAAGAGGAACGATAGATTTTCGGAATTCCAGCAGTTTTTATTTAAATACCGGTACAAATGAAATTCCCCAATTTGTTTTTCAGCAGGATGATTTTCTCCAACAAGAAATGATTGATAGAGGATCAGGCGCCGCACCGGCATTAAGCGACATCAACAAAGATGGGATCGTAGATTTAATTGTAGGGAATGGAGGTATCGTCGAGGGAGAGAAATTTTATGCGACAATTTCTTTGTATCAAAACACAGGCACTGCAAGTATACCTGAATTTTCCCTTCAGACTAATGACTATCTGCAACTTTCAAAGCTTGGTTTTGTAGAAATTGTTCCGGGTTTTGCTGATATTAATGGAGACGGGTTTCAGGATCTATATTTTAAACGTATTGATCAGGACAATGCTGCTTCATTGCATTACATTTTATCTCAAGACGGCAGCTTTTCCGCGGGATTTCTTCTCAATGAAATAGACATTTCGATATCCATAAATGATAAAGCGGTAATCGGCAACATAAATGATGATGATTTTGCAGATATTATTATTTACAGGAGTTCTGGCAGGATAGACTATTTTGAGAACCAAAAACAGGCTGCAACGGCTGAATTTACACAATTGTCCGATTCGTTTGCAGGTTTTACTGATGTTTTCGCAAATAGGAATCTCACACCTGCGCTTTTTGATATAGATGAGGACGGGGACAGCGAGTTGATTATTTCCAATTCAGAAGGACAATTGTTCTTTATCGATGATCATTCAACTCATCAGACAGGTTTAGAAAATGCCCTACCCTTAACGGTTCAAAACAATATTTTAGAAGAAACCGTGATTTTAGATTTTGGGCATGATTCTCAAATTGCTTTTGGGTCGATATTCAGTGGGGAGTTTCCGACAATGGTGGTAGGAAGCAATCAGGGAGGTTTGTACCTTCTAAGAAACAGTGAAGGATCTACAATTCCCGGAAAGGAAAATTTTGTATTGGAAGTTTTTCCTAATCCTACCGATGATATACTTACTGTTAAGGTAAGTAAAAATGCAGGTATAATTCTTTATAATGCATTGGGTGAACTGGTTTGGAAAAATTCCGATCAAATTGGTGGCGTAGAATATAACTATAATTTTTCAGCGTTGGCCGCAGGGATTTATTTAGTAAAAGCTATAGATAGTAAAGGCAATACGCATATAAAGAAAATTATTGTATTGTAAATTGAAACAGACGTTTAATTTCCTTGTGGAAAGTAAATGGCTACCAAACGGGCAACAAGAGGGTTTATGAAAGTAACCATACATATTGAAATTGGAGAGTACAATAAAATTACCTACAAAAAGGAAGTTTTGGCCTGGATGCAGCTAAATTATCCTCACCTGATCACCTTTGATTTTGATAGTCATTCAGAGGCGACTGTTATAAGTTATGCTTTGGATCTTCTTAAACAAGCCGAAGAAATAATAATAATTATAGATTGCTTTCCCGATGGGAACAGTCATTCCTTATTAAAGTTTTTGGATAGCCTTACCCGGCAAAAATCAAAATCTGTTTTAGTCTTGTACAATGGAAATGATGCTTTGATAGAAAGAATGTTATCTATTTTACCAAAGGGCATGGTAATAAGAGATATAGGCATTGCCTCACAAAAGGAAAAGATTAAAGATTTTTTCCGGTTGAAGTAAAAGCAGTTCTTTTTATTTGCAATCGATTTTTTTATATCTTTTTACCTAACTCCAACAAGGAGTTTGATTGTGACCAGCAGCAACTCCAAAAATGAAAATCTATTTTTTAACAATCTGGTAATATTAATTTCTCTCTAATTAAAGCATATATCCTTTATTTTGAATAAATTATAGTTTGAAATTAAAGCCCATCCTTATGACACAACCACTACATTTTTTTAAACTTCTATTTTGTAATCTATTGGTACTGATTACAATGAACAGCGCAATGGCTCAGGAAATTTTTATCAATGAGATTCATTATGACAACACGGGAGCAGATGCGAATGAAGGGGTAGAAGTTGCCGGGGTTGCTGGTACTAATTTAGCCGGCTGGTCATTGGTTGCTTATAACGGAAGCAATGGTTCGCAGTACAATTC
>CAMPJM010000504.1 GCA_946886805.1 uncultured Flammeovirgaceae bacterium
CCGAGATAGCCTGTAATAAAAACAAACTCTTTTATTCCGCCTTCTATTAAAGTATCCACTATATGGGCCAAAATAGGTTTTCCTGCAACAGGCACAAGGGCTTTTGGTTGGGTATGGGTTTGTGGACGAATTTTAATATCTATTCCTGCTATCGGGATTATCGCTTTCATGATGTGTTATTGTGTAAAACTTAAAATAACTAACAATTTTCATTATTTAACAGGTCAGCGGTGAAAAAATTTATGAATAAGTGGAAAATCATACTTTATAGGAAAAGCGTAAGTAGTTTGATGTTGCGTAATTCGGCCTACCGAAAAATTTAATTTGATTATACGAGGTTTAAGCATGTCCATTTAGAAAGAAGGTTACCCAACCACCTATTTCGTGATACAAATGTTATTAAGTTAAGTTTTTTTAAATACCTCATCCTTCATCCTTCTCCTAAAGAGAGAAGGGTAAATCGTCTTAACTTAATAGCATTGTTCCGTAATATGCTGGCTAATCAAAGAAAAATATCATTACCAAATCGTTAATTCATTCTGCTACGAATCGGGTGTCTTCTACAGAAAATATCCAATCTGTAATAAGTGGTTGCAAAAAAACAGTTGGAGAGAATTTGCCACTAATGAATGAGAAGCAGCATGTAGGCTTTGTATTGAAATCAAGAATGTTTAATGTTTAGGGAAAAAGAGGTAAGTAAAGGCTTCGGATCGACCTAATCGTCTGATGCTAAAAATTTTAGAGCGTATTTATGTTTCTGTATTTTTGAAGTAAATTTTTTAGAAAATCACCTAAGATTTTTTATAAAAAATTAGGAAAAATAAAAAGTAATTACTTATCCACAAAAAGATAATCTCATATTTTGCTTGTAAATAATTGTAGATCAGTTAGTTATCTTTCAAATGTTAGATTGTGTTGATAAGTTGCTTAAAATGTGGAAAAGTTTTGATTGACTTTTTAAAATCTTTATTTTGTATAATAGAATAGTGGAAATGAATCGGTCAATAGGATCACCAGCGAAATATTTTAAAAAAAATTGGTTTATAATATGTTTCTAAAATATTTTTTTATTTAAGTTGTGCCGCAAGAATTTTACTGTCTTTTTACTTGGGTGCTGTTTTATCCATGTAATATTTCTTCAATAGAGAGGGAAATTTTAATAGTTTTAGTTTAATTTTTCGTTAACATTCACTTAACATTTCCTAACGGTTCATTGAAACAATATTAGAATAGTTCAATTATTAATTTTGGTGGAAAGGTATAGGGTTTGCTAATAAGCTCTTAGTATTATTTGCTAACCTTATAATGACGAAAACGTTTGAAAAAGAAATTATTTAACTTATATGAAGAAGCAACTGCTATTTCTGATTCCGTTGTTATTTTTTGTTTATCCACTTTTATCTCAAAAAGTGGAGGTATTAAAATATGAAGAACTTAAAAAAGTTATCAATGACTCTTCAGCAGATATTCAAATCATTAATTTCTGGGCGACCTGGTGCAAACCTTGTATTAAAGAGATTCCTTATTTTGAAAACATAAATAGCAGCTATAAGAATCAAAATGTAAAAGTGGTATTGGTAAGCCTCGATTTCGTCGAAGATCTGGAAAATAAAGTTGTTCCATTCGTAAAAAGGAGGAACTTGAAATCAGAAATTAAGCTTTTAGACGAAACTGATTTTGATGCTATCATTAATGATATTGATCCTTCATGGTCAGGCGCCATACCGGCAACCTTAGTTATTAACAATAAAACCGGTAAGACTGAGTTTTACGAAAAAGAATTTAAAGAAGGCGAATTAAATGAAATAGTTGAAGCCCAACTTCAGAATTTCTGAGCTTTTTCAAAGAAATGGCAATATGGAATCCAGTAATTATATTCGCAAGGGTTTAATAGCCTCATAAATAGATCTCTACATTGTACTTTGATTTTAAACTAAATTTGGAATAAATGAAAACCTCTTTAATAATAGCGTTTGTCAGCATTTGCATCTTAACTGCCTCTACTGCTCCGGAAAGTGGCTATAAAGTTGGTAGTGACGCAATGGATTTCAGTTTAAAAAATATAGATGGAAAAATGGTTTCCTTGGCTGATTACAAAGAAGCAAAGGGATTTATAGTAATTTTTACCTGCAATACCTGCCCATATTCCAAGCTTTATGAGGATAGGATCATAGCTTTAGATAGAAAGTACGCCCGCCAGGGGTTTCCTGTTATAGCAATCAATCCCAATGACCCTACGGTGCAGCCTGAGGATTCCTTTGATAATATGAAGATTAGAGCCAAAGAGAAAGGATTTACCTATCCTTACCTGGTTGATGAGACTCAAAATATTACCAAAACTTATGGCGCTACCAGAACACCCTATGTTTTTGTATTGCAAAAGCGAGGCGGGAAAAACAAAGTGGCTTATATTGGCGCCATCGATAATAACCATAAAAATGGCGACGAGGCAGATAATAAATACGTGGAAAAAGCAGTCGATGCCTTGCTGTCCGACCAAAATGTAAAAGAAGAATTTACAAAGGCAATTGGCTGTACCATCAAATGGAAGGAGAGCTAATTTTCGACAGATAGAAATCTAATGTTTTTAACAAATAAGGCCAGCGTATCTCCACGGATCTCAGTCAACCAGAGGACTTAATAACATTAAAAAATACCATCATTATACAGGCCGTTTTATACCATACGCTTACAAAAATGATCCCCGACCTTGTTTTTGCGTTGAAGGAATCGGCCATAACAATGATCAATGCCGCTGTCAGAGCAGAATGATATCAAGGCGTTAGCGGCGCAATAATTATTTGTAAATGATAAAATCAATGTACATTTTTTTAATAATAGTCATAATCCTGATAGGTGGTGGATATATATTCTTGGAACAAGATGTTTTTGGCGCACGGCCGGGAGGCAAACGGCTGGAATTAATTCAAAAATCTAAAAATTTTAAAGAAGGAAAGTTTCAGAACCTCAGTCATACACCCTCTTTGGCCGAAGGGTACAGCTACCTGGGAGTATTTTATGACTTTTTTTTCAAAGGAAAGCCTGACCTGGAACCTTTAGATAGTATTCCTTCCATTGCCACAGATCTAAGTTCCCTGCCTTCGGAAGCCAATGTTTTAATTTGGTTCGGACATTCTTCTTATCTGCTACAACTGGAAGGAAAAACAATTTTATTAGATCCTGTTCTTAGTGGTTACGCTTCACCTTTTAAGGGAATGAATAAGGCGTTTATAGGTTCAGATAAATACAAAGTGGACGATCTTCCTGAGATCGATTACCTTCTCATTACCCACGACCATTACGATCATCTGGATGTTGAAACGATTAAGAAGCTGAAAGGACGGGTTGGAAAAGTAATATGTGCGCTAGGCGTGGGTGCTCACTTTGAGAAATGGGGGTATGAACCCTCGCAGTTAATTGAAAAGGATTGGGGTGAAAAAGTTGTTTTAGATAACAATATAAATCTTTATTTTACACCTGCTCGCCATTTTTCTGGGAGAAGTATATATTCTAATAACACCTTGTGGACTTCTTATGTACTGGAGACTCCATCAAAGAAAATATTCGTAGGGGGTGATAGCGGATATGATACACATTTTGCAAGAATTGGAGAGACCTTTGGAGGCTTCGATTTAGCAATCCTGGAAAATGGGCAATACAACGTGGCTTGGCGGTACATCCACACATTACCAGATGAAGTGCTAAAAGCCGGAAAAGATTTAAATGCAAAACGCATTTTTCCGGTTCATTCCGCTAAGTTTAACCTGGGCGGTCATGCCTGGTTTGATCCTTTAGCAAAAATAACGGAGCTCAACAAACAGGCAAATCAACAGCTCGTTACCCCGATGATTGGAGAAGTAGTTGATTTGGATAACGAGAATCAGAAGTTTCAGAATTGGTGGGAAAAGTAACAAGATTGACATTAAGTAGGTGAGATAAACCACTTCAGTGAATATTTTAAGCAACGATTGATGAGAACCTTATTCTTAGGCGTACTGATTGGCGTTTTTCCACTGTTCTATTTACCGAATCATTAAAATCAAATGAAGATCATCGATAAGGTTGCATGGATCTACATT
>CAMPJM010000505.1 GCA_946886805.1 uncultured Flammeovirgaceae bacterium
TAATTTCTGAAAATAAAGCAATACCATTTTTTGGAGATGGATCTACAAAAAGAGATTATACATATATAGATGATACAGTTTCAGGAATAATTGGGGCTATCAAATATCAGGGTAAAGGATTTGAAATTTTTAATTTGGGAAACAGAAATACAGTTTCCTTGCAAGAGCTTGTAAATGCCATAGGCAGCGTTATGGGAAAGGAAGTTATTCTGGAAATGCTACCAAAGCAGCCAGGAGATGTAGAATTAACTTATGCGGATATTAATAGAGCACAGGATACTTTAAATTATTCACCTTCTAAAAGCCTGGAAAGTGGATTATTAGCGTTTAAAGAATGGTTTGAAATACATTCGCTAAAACCCATTCCCGTAATAGCACAATGACCTCTATTAGATTTTCAATTATATTATGAAAAAAATAGCCTTTTACGGCATTAAATACTTCCCATCGAGAGGAGGTACAAGCAGGGTTGCCGAAAACTTGATATTTCAACTAAGAGAGAAGTATGATATAACTATCTATTGTTATCAAAATGAATCTGCCGAGAAGCACATTGAAGGAGTAAAAGTTATACAATTTAAACCGCGAGCAGAAGGAGCATTAGGGGCTTTTATATACTTTTTTATGACAGCCATCCATTTGGTTGTCAAAGGAAATTATGATGTTATCCATACACATAAAACAGATTGTGCTTTGTTTATTCCATTTTTACGTCTAAGGTATAAAGTGATTTCAACATCGCATGAAGCACCTTATAAAAGAGACAAATGGAATAAGTTGATAAAGTTGTATTTTCATTTGGTTGAAAAAATATTTGTCCGTTCTCCAAACATCGCTACCTGCATATCGCAACCTTTGACGGACTACTATACAGACCGTTATAAACATCCTGTTACTTTTATTCCAAATGGTATAAACCTTTTAGAACCTAAAGATTTTAATCTGGAAAAGGCAAAATCATTTTTACCTGAAGGAGCATCTATAAAAATTCCTTTCGTCCTCTTTTCTGCCAGAAGGTTAATGAGTACAAAGGGTTGTCACACGATGCTTGAAGCTTTAAAACAAATCAACTACTCAGGGCAGATATTTATAGCAGGTGAATTAGAGGAATCAAAATACTTAAAGCAGTTAAAGAAGCTTTCACTTGGATTAAATGTCTATTTTCTTGGCTTTGTAAATCCTTTACCTGCACTCCTAGCCCTAATTGAAAAATCGGAATTATTTATTTTTCCATCTGAGACAGAGGGAATGTCTATTATGCTGCTTGAAGTTGCTTCTGTAGGAAGGCCAATAGTGGCCAGTGATATTCCAGAAAATACGCAAATATTTACTAATAACGAGGTATTATATTTTAAATCTAAAGATGTCTCAGATTTAGCAGAAAAATTAAAATTTGCCTTAAAGGAGCACAATGCTATGAATTCCTTTGCCCAAAAAGCACAGACAACAGTATATAAAGACTTTACATGGTCTTCAATAGCTTCTTCCTATGCTGACCTATATAATAAGTTAGCTTAAATAGATTTCTTCTTACGCTTTAGAAACCGTTTCTATATCATTTCATAAGTAACTAATTTAGAATTGAAAACCCGAGAACTACTTTTAATTTTCTTCTTTATAGATTTAGTATTGCTAATTGGATCAGTTTTTATCTTTTTAGGCATGCATTTGAATTGGAACTTTTCAGATCTTCATTCCTATGGCTCTTTTACTCTTTTACTTGTTGGGGGTTGGCTGCTTACATTTCTTATATTTATAGATAATATGCAGGATGTAAAATCTAATCTTTGGGAAATGCTCGTAGGATTAGCGCGGAAATTAATTGTTTTTATTGCCATTGTTTCTGTATTCGGAATTCTTTTTAAGATTAACTTATCCTCCCCAATTGATTTCTTTGGGCCGCAGGCCTTATTTTTCATTTTTAAGATAGCATTGTCAATTTATTTGCTATATCATTTTTCCCTAAAAAATAAGCAAAATTGGAGCCCTACAATCATCGTAGGTGATAATGACACAGGTAATAAACTATATAGGTATTTTCGAAAGAATTCGCACCTTGGCTTGAATCCTTTGGGATTGTTGGATAATAACTTCAATGATGGATCCAATCCTCATGTTTTAGGGAGAATCACTGATTTTCACTCTATTTATGATGACTATCAATTCAACAATTTAATTATTGCCTTACCACTTTCAGAAAAAGAACAGATTACAGATCTTATTCACACTGCCGAGAGATTTGGCGTAAGACCCAGAATTGTTCCACATTATTATGGAGCAATAAACCAGGTGTTTAACATGCAGATGCTAGGAAGCATTCCATTGCTAAACATCAGAAGTATACCCTTGGACAGGTATCCTAACCGTTTTTGGAAAAGAGCATTTGATCTATTATTTTCATCAATTTTGTTAGTGCTACTTTTTCCCGTATTTGTTATTATAGCCCTTGCAATAAAAATAGATAGTAAAGGTCCGGTATTGTATAAGCCAGTTAGAATAGGTATTGATAATGAACCCTTTGTCCTTTACAAGTTTCGATCTATGAAACAGAGTGATAGTACTTCAAAAGGAACAATGTCCACGGTTCTTAATGACCCTCGCGTCACAAAACTAGGAAGAATTCTTCGTAAATATAATTTAGATGAACTCCCTCAATTAATTAATGTATTAAACAACGAAATGTCTCTTGTTGGCCCTAGACCTCATCGCATCTTGTTAAATAAATCGCTTCAACAAAAAATGAATATCTATATGCTTAGAAGTTTTGTGAAACCGGGTATAACAGGCTGGGCACAGGTAAATGGCTGGAGAGGACCGACCGAAACAAAAATGCAGTATATGGGAAGAACTTTACATGACTTGTGGTACATAGAAAACTGGAATTTCGGTCTTGATTTGTACATCCTCTTTCTAACAATTTTTGGAAAGAAAACCGGAAAAAACGCTTTCTAAGTAAACGGTATTAAATAAAAAATTCAACTAATAATATTATTAAAATTTACTATGACTAAGAATTACATAATATCTAAAATAAATCTAAAGAGAATGAAATATCGACCAAACTTTACCTTGAATACGCCAATCTTTAATGTACTCCTTCTATTACTGGTATTTTCATCGTGTAGATCAAGCAAAGATCTTACTTATATAGAGGACGTGAAGGGTGAGCAAAATTTGAAAAGCTTAACTCAAACAGGTCCAACTTATAAAATCAAAAAAAAGGACAACCTTTTTGTAAGCATCCTTTCCTCAAATCCTGAAATGAACAAGCTTTATAATCCGGCATTTTCAAACAGCTCATCAGGAACGATTCCTAACCAGATGTATGACGAATTAACCGGGCAATATATTTATGGTTATGAAGTAGACCAGGAAGGGAATATTATTCTTCCTTTAATTGGAAAGATCCGCGTTGATGGAAGAACAATTGCTGAAGCCGAAGAGGTAATACAAGGGAAAGCAGAGGAACTGTTAAAAGAAGTAACGGTAAAAGTAAGATTGCTAAATTATAAGATAACCGTGATGGGTGAAGTGGAAAATCCGGGAGTTTATTATAATTATAATTCTGAGGTTACCATCTTTGATGCAATCAGCATGGCAAATGGCATTACTAATTATGCGAAAATTGAAAAGGTGCAGGTATTGAGGCCTTCATCCGAAGGTAACCTTACCTTTGAGGTAAACTTAAATAGTAAAAGTGCGCTAATGTCTGAGGCGTACTTTTTACAACCTAACGATGTTGTATTTGTACAACCAGCCAAGTTTAAAAATACGCAACTGAGACTTCCTTTATATGGCGTATTTTTATCTACTGTATCCACCTTTTTGTTATTATTAAACTATTTGAATTAGAATTTCTATTCTCATTCACTAACAATATCTCAATTAAATAAAATGGAAAATAGAAATTCACAAAGATCTAACCCTCAACAGCCGGAGGGGATAGATATTAAACAATTAGGCTCTAAACTTTTGAGGAATTGGTATTGGTTTGTTCTTCTGGGGTTTATTGGACTTGCAACAGGTATAATAATTTCGAAATACTCTAAACAGAAATACAAAGTATCCTCTACTATCCT
>CAMPJM010000506.1 GCA_946886805.1 uncultured Flammeovirgaceae bacterium
TTCCAGGACATTGATATATTCATTGATTTCCTGAGTGGTATGATTCGCTTCAAATGTAAAGCCCTCTTTTGAGCCTGTTTGGGCTATTTTTATGAGCGTGTGTACATCTTTATGACTTTTAGTTGCCAATTTGCCAAGGGTAGGGTTGGAGGTGAGGCAGTTTTCCAGAAAACTTAACTTAAATGCTTCCGAACTATCCCCTATTATATCTCCTAAATTGTAAATGTCGGCTCGATTGGCCAACATATCCGGAATTTTAAATTTTTCTCCACTTTCCGTATACGGATTTCCTGCCATTACCACACATACTTTTTTGCCTCGGAAATCATAGGTTTTACTACGACCCTTGTAAACACCCTCTATTTTTCTCTGTCCGTCGCAAAGACTAATAAATTTCTGAAGGAATTCGGGATTGCAATGTTGAATATCATCCAGATATATCATCACATTGTCTCCCATTTCAAAGGCAAGGTTAAGTTTTAACAGCTCTTGCCGGGCACCTGCATTTTTAGCTTCTGATGGATCAACTGAGGTTACCTCATGACCGATAGCAGGTCCATTAATTTTCATAAAAACAATTCCCAACCTGTCAGCAATATATTCCATCAGGGTGGTTTTACCGTAACCAGGAGGAGATATGAGCAGCAACATACCCATCAGATCGGTTCTTTTTGATTCACCCGCTGTACCAATTTGTTTGGCAAGGTTAGCTCCAATGAGCGGGAGATATACCTTATCGATAAGTTGATTCCGTACAAAACTTGACATTACTCGTGGTTTGAACTCCTCCAACCTCAATTCTTTTGAAAATTCCGCACTTGTATTTTTCTTTAATAATGAAAAATGCTGGAATTGAGGTACTACCGTTTTTTTGTAGGTCCTAAGTTTTTTTAAGAATAGATTGAAGTTTAATGTATAGGATCTATCTGAAATGAGGGAATGAGCGCCGTTAATTCCCCCCAATTTTTCTTCTAAATTTGTGTTGATCACATGTTTGTCGTCATAGCCACCAGTGAAAAGCAAGACGGCAGATTCATCTACATAGATATTCCCTTCTGGGTTTCCCAGAGAATAAATGTAGGCATTGAGCCAGCTTTTAATGAGCTTAAATCTCAAAATATCATCTCCTTGTAAAGCTTTTATGGAAGTTTCGTAATTGTTCCAGGCATTTTGTGATTTGAGGAATGCATTAAATCCATTGTACAAACGGGCAGCTTCTCCATGGATTACGAATTTGTCATCTCTTGATAGTTCATAAAATAAAAACTCTGCTGCATCAGGTACAATAGCAATATCAAATAGCTTAGAATTGCAAATAAATTCACTTATTTCTGTTTCAATTGATAGTCGGATATCTTCAAAAGTATTGGTGTTAGGAAATACTTTTAATATATATCCAGCCCCTTTTAATTGATGATGAAGGGTTTTCTTTTTTTCTTCGGAAACATTGATGGCCCAAA
This sequence comes from uncultured Flammeovirgaceae bacterium, assembly GCA_946886805.1. The sequence goes on from CAMPJM010000506.1 coordinate 1,461, forward strand.
ATAGCATAGCACAGGCTCTGGAAACAGCATCATATCTAAGAAGATCTGCATTTTCATGCATTTTTATAAGCGTCTGTAATATAATGGTAGCATCAATGTCATGTACTCCTTTTACATAACCTTCACTATAGCGGGTGGACATTTTCTGCTGAACAAATGCCAAGAGCTTTTCATAGGGCAATTTGTATAGATCAAATACAGAAGTTTCTTCTTTCTGATTGTCCTTGGCTTCAATAAAAAGCGAATAAGCGAGGTACTCAGCGCGGTACACCTCATGATTTTCTGAGACAATTATTTGTTCCCACACAGGCTTAGCCTCTAATATTTGATGATGTCCAACCTCTTCAAAAAAGTTGGTTCCACCGAGATGGAAGTAAAGGGAACCATCTTTATTAACCATCGAAAGTTCCAGTGGTTGCGTGTTCACTGAAAATTGAAAGGTGCCGAATTTGATGATATTTTCACCTGCAACATACAATTCAGATTTATCTTTCAGTTGCCTTACTACATCTTCCCTTACCGTTTTTAATTTGCTTTGAATGTCATCTGCCTTTACATTGTCTCCTTGTTCCTGGAGTTCCTTTATGATGGTTTTCAACTTCTCAATCATCAGATCGGAGGCAAAATATCCGTTGATCTCCGTAATGGCTTCAAACCTTGAAATCCGGCTCTTAACTGCTTTTAAAATTCGTTCAGCAGCCTGTTGTAATGTATTCGCCCTTTTATTCCTTGCTTCAATTAAATTGATTTTTCTGGATTCAAAGGCATTGTAAACTTCTTCTCTTTTTTCTCCTATTTTATCCACATAGTCATCAAATTCTGAGAATTTACCTTCTAACTCTTCTAACAGCACCATTATTTTTGTGAGGTATTCGTCACATTTATCGGGTGTGGTACTTATGTCGAGGTAGTTGACAATGGATTGGTCTACAAGCTTTATCTGGGCATTAAACTCGGCCTTTCCTTCAATTATTAGCAATTCCTTTCGTTTTCTGCTAATATTGGCTTTTATCTGATTGAAATTGGCATAAATAGAAGAGATATTCTCTATTATTTTAGTAGTTTCTGTTGCGTCGTTTATTTTTAAGTTACTCACTATTTCAATAAGCATCTCTAATTCAGATGCAATTTTGGAAGCTATTTCTTCCTGTTTAGAAATATCAAGTAATTTGGAAGCTTTTTCTATGCCAATCCCCAGCTCCTCAACTTGTTTGTTATAAGGTGCTAATGAATTTTCTTTTAAAAGAAACTTAATGCAACTCGTGGAGACTTGCAGACTAAATGTCGAAAGTTCTTCTTCATATTTTTTTATCTGATTATCATCTACGTATCGTAGGTCTTTTAAAGAAACAACCTCACCGCTTATTTTTCTTATTGAAGTTAAGAAGCTTACATAATCCAGTATGTGTTCGGCTTTCTGAATTTTGATTTTTCTAATAAGCTCATCCGCTTCGCCGATTACCCTCTGTACGCTCTTTTCCGTGTTGTTTTTGATGCTCGAAACCTTCTCAAACTCGTCTATTGCGGCATTTGCTGCTTCGCGAATGTCCTTCAATGGCTCGGCAAGCAGGAAGGTTTCTTTTTTCCCGAGCCAATGGTAAGTATCTAGGATGGTGGTAGAAATTTTTACCAGATCATTGTATAATCCTGAGTAAGAATCGTCTTTGTGGATCAGGTTGAAAAGCTCGTTGGCTTCTGCCATCGCTCTCACAATTTCTTTATTGCCTACCTTAAATAAATAAGCGTCATTTGATTGTGGCAACTGAAAATTAGTACCTATATAGGGCGTTTGCCACACCTGGATAGCGTGGTGCATACCAGGCTCGGTCTCCCCTTTAAAAAAGCACATCTCTCCATTTTCGAAAATGGAAAATCCATGGCAGGAAATAGGCGTATCAATCCTTTGGGAAATTATATTATAAGGAAGCAGCAAGTAGAAACTATTTTCCTTATTATAAAATACGTACAGGAAGTCTTCTCCATTCGGACTGTCGATCCTTTTTTCGAAGAGCATGTTTTGATTTTGCAATTCAAAAAGCTTGTATTCACCAGTTTGTAAATAATAGCCATTCGGGAAAAGAATTCCCTGGTCATCGGGTAGTAAAATGCAGGCATCCTTTATGGCATCAACTCGTTTTACCTCTTTTAATTTAGCATTGAAGACCAAATGCCTGTATTCGTCCTCCAGGTATGGTTTAATTTTCAAGAGTATCAAATTTCCCAAGATGGCATATCTTACTTCCGCATCATCCAAAGTTTGATCCTTGTTGGCTACCGGCTCTGTATATATTCCTTTTCCTTTGTCTGTATTATCTTCTACTTTAATTGTTAAATCTCCACCAATGGTTTCGACAAAGAGTTTGTCTTCGATGCTAATGTGAGGAAAGGTACCTTGTTTTTGCTGATCTCTGGTTGTTTGTTTCCAACGAAACGCATATTGCTCCGGAAACTTATGTTCATGCTCACTTCTGTTGTCAATATAAATAATTGAGTTTCCGGAGATGGTCCATTTAAAAGCTTTAATATCCGTTAAGCTTTTGCCAATTCTGAAAACCATATACAGATTTGTACCTGATTTTGAGAATTTAATAAATTGCGTGTCTTTATAATATTTGTA
>CAMPJM010000507.1 GCA_946886805.1 uncultured Flammeovirgaceae bacterium
ATATTAAACAAACGTTTTTTTTACGTATCAATTATAATCGCTTACAATTTAAAAATGAATTTATATATCCTCACATTCTTGTTTTTAAGCTTCTTTTCTTCTGAAGAGCCATCTATTAATGGTTCTATTTCAGACTTTGAGGCCGAAATCTGTCTCAGCAAAGAAGAAAAACAACTGCATGAACTTATAAACGCCTACAGAAAAAGCAAAAAGTTACCAGCTATACCTATCTCTGCTTCTCTCACGGAGGTAGCAAAGGCACATGCCGTGGATCTCATGGAGAATTATAAAAAGAGTGATACCTGTAATCCTCATAGCTGGTCAAAAAGCAGTAACTGGTCAGGCTGTTGCTATACCAATGATCACAAGCAGGCCGCTTGTATGTGGGACAAACCAAAAGAAATTGCAGGTTATCAAAGTCCCGGATATGAGATCGTCTATTGGCATTCGGCAGCAGCCCAGCCTGAAGGTGCTTTAAAAGGATGGCAACAAAGCAAAAGCCACAATCCTATCATCATCAACGATGGAATGTGGAATCAGGTAAGCTGGAAAGCCATCGGTGTCGCCATACACAAACAGTATGCGGTGGTTTGGTTTGGAGAAATGGCAGATGAAAAAGGCGCTGCAAAATTGTGCAAATAGAGTGTTGACCTTCAAATATTCGGTACAAATCTCATCATTTAGGTCATCCCGTAAAGGAGGGACCTTCCACATTATATAGATAATCTTTATTCTGAGTTCGGAAAAGGATCTTAAAGCAAACAACAATTTCTGGTGTTCCGAAATCTTCTGAAGTAGTTTAGGCATCCCGCATTATTGGAGGGAAGTTCCCTCCTGCGTCCTTTATATGACCCAAAGAATAGAGAGAAGGCTTAAATTCAAGTTTTCCAAACCTGAAAAGGGTTTTAGATCTTCCAAATATAGATGTTTTCGGCGTCCTATTATTTGCGCACTATAAATGCCTGTGACCTCCGAAATTTCCTACTTATAGCTTCTAACCTTAGTCTCTCACGAACACAGCGCACTTATGGAGCGTATTTCCTCATTATTTATATTTTTCTATAAACAGCTTGCTCTCTCTGAAGTATGGAGTGCTGGTAATTTTCTTCACAGCGTCTAAATCAAGCAAACAGCTTGCCAACACGTTCCATTTTGTCTAACATCTACTGTCTAGCATCTATACTTTTTTAAAGACCACTATTCCATTATGCCCACCAAATCCAAAGGTATTGCTCATGGCTACATTTACTTCCTTTTTTATGGCTTTTCCTGTCACTATATTCAAATATTCAGGTACGGCAGGGTCAAGGTTTTGGGTATTAATGGTTGGAGGAATAATCCCATTTCTGATTACTTCAATACATGCTATAGCTTCAATTGCACCGGCGGCTCCCAATAGATGCCCCGTCATGGATTTGGTTGCGCTTATATGCAACTTATCTGTTTTGCCAAAGAATCTATCCACTGCTTTTATTTCGCTTAAGTCGCCAACTGGAGTTGAAGTCGCATGGGTATTTAAATAATCTACGTCCTCAGCCTTCAAATCCCCATCTTCCAGCGCAAGTTTCATGGCCATATAAGCACCGTCTCCTTCGGGATGTGTTGAGGTCATGTGCCAGGCATCTGCGGTCATAGATGCACCCGCTACTTCAGCATAAATTTTTGCTCCCCTCGCTTTGGCATGCTCATATTCCTCTAAAATTAATGCTCCAGCACCCTCACCCATCACAAAGCCATCTCTATCAACGTCGAATGGTCGGGACCCAGAAGAAGGATCATCATTTCGGGTGGACATCGCCTTCATAGCACTAAAACCGCCTATTGATGCCTCAGTAATTGGGAATTCTGATCCGCCCGTTACCATTACCTTTGCTTTCCCTATTCGGATATAGGTAAATGCATCCATAATGGAGGTGTTGGAGGTTGCGCAAGCCGAGACGGTCGTGTAGTTGATTCCCATCAACCGGTGCTTCATGGAGATCATTCCCGAAGCCATATTTGCTATGATCTTTGGAACGAAGAACGGATTAAAACGTGGAGTACCATCTCCCAAAGCATATTCCTTTACCTGCTCTTCAAAAGTATACATTCCCCCTTGTCCACTTCCCCATATTACCCCAATATCGAATGGGTTCATCGCCTCTATTTCCAATCCCGAATCCTTGATCGCTTGCTCAGCACCTATTATAGCGTATTGTGTGAAAGGGTCACATCGCCTGATATCATTGCGATCTAAGAAATCTGCAGGATCAAAATTTTTAAGTTCACAGGCAAATTGGGTTCTAAATTTAGAGGCATCGAACTTGGTAATGGTGGCAGCACCACTTTTACCTTCGATTAAACTTCCCCAAAAATCCGATACGTTATTTCCTATTGGCGTCAGTGCACCCATCCCTGTAACAACTACTCGTTTCATCTCCATATATTTGCAGTAATTATTTATCCTAAGTTAAAAAAACATTAAATACCCAAAATGTTTCATGATCTTTTGCTTCCGTTTTTAGGGAATTAAAAATATCAGCGACAAATATATTTTTTTCTGGGTAATTAACTTTACAATAAATGATAATATAAGAATTCAAAGCAACGAGTCATTCTTTAACCAAATTTTTTCCTTGTAAGCTTATATTTCTTTCCTCAATCAAGACTTTCTATTTTGCAATCTCAAAGGAGTCTCTGTGCGAATTCATATTTGTCTCATTAAAATATTTCAATTTCTTTAACCCTTGCCCTGAAAATCTCAAATGTCATTGGATAGGTGTTACCTCTCCCTAACAAATAAAACTAATATGGCTCATTTATAAAAACATCCACTAAACGTATCGGTTGTAAATAAAAAGGTAAAAAAAGAGCTTTAATTATGGAAACCGGAAAAATGAATACTAACAACCTGACCAACACGAAAAAGGAAGTAATTTTAATAACAGGGGCAAGTGGCTTAATAGGAGGCCGTCTAATTGAACAGCTCGAGAATAAATATCAGGTAATAGGTTTGGATAAAGCAGGAAATCCTTATCCCTCAAAATTGGTAGAGAATATCAACTTTGATATTACTTCTGAAAAAAGCATTCAGATGGGTTTGGAAAGGGTCAAATATGCCTATGGCGACCGAATAGCTTCTGTAGTACATTTGGCAGCCTATTATGATTTTTCAGGAGAACCTAGTCCGTTGTATGAAGAGGTCACGGTAAAAGGTACCCAGAAATTTTTAAAAGCCTTGCAGAATTTTCAGGTAAACCAGTTTATTTTTTCCAGCACCAACCTTATTTATAAACCTACTACTCCTGGAAAAAAAATATCAGAAGATTGTCCTTTGGAACCCAACTGGGACTATCCCGAATCTAAAGTGGATACCGAGGAAATAATCAGAAATGAAAGGGGATCAATTCCGTCAGTATTTTTAAGATTGGCAGGTGCTTATGATGACGAGGGTAATTCAATTCCCATTACACATCAAATTCAGCGGATTTATGAGAAGGATTTTGAAAGTCACCTCTTTTCCGGCGACACAAGCCACGGAAATGTATTTCTCCACCTGGACGACATGATAAGTGCGATTGTTAAGACCATCGAAAAGAGAGGCGGACTGCCCAGTGAAATCGCCATTAACATTGGTGAACCTACTACACCCAGCTACGAACAACTACAAAACAAGATTGGGCAATCAATTTATGGCGAAGAATGGAAAACATTTGAAATACCCAAGCCTATTGCAAAAGCAGGTTCTTTTGCGCAAAATTTAATAGGGGATCCATTTATAAAGCCGTGGATGATAGATCGTGCAGACGATCACTATGAGCTGGATATATCTAGGGCCAAGGAATTATTAGGATGGGAACCGAAGCACAATATAATGGATACGTTGCCTACCATGATAAAGAACTTAAAAGAAGAGCCTTTGGAATGGTACAAAAAGAATAAATTAGATCCTCCATCAAAATTGAAGAAAGCTGAAAAAGAATAAATTACAGATGAATTTAGGAGGAATAGGATGGGATTGGACAGTAAAAATTGGATCCAGCCCTATTTCCGGGGACGCACATTTAAAGCCCGAAAAAGGAAGGTTCAGCT
>CAMPJM010000508.1 GCA_946886805.1 uncultured Flammeovirgaceae bacterium
AGAGTCTCTCTTTTTCAGAGGACTCTGAGGAATACGAAGATCAAATTTTCCCGACTCGTAGTTCTCTAGAAAAAGGAAGACCCTGTGCGGGATAAAAAAGCTAAATCAGACCGTTCCTCAGGTCTTCTAAAAGAAGGTTCTGAGGAAACCCTAAGATCAAATCAACCACAAAAGGGTGAACTAGCTTTTTCTAGCTCAACGCTCCTTTTAAAAAAAAGAAATTATGGGAGGTAAATCACACCTGCTTTACTAAACCTTGCTTAGAATAAATAAGCGGTGTTCATTGGGAGCAAACTACTTTCAATAAAAATTCGTATTTTAGTAAAAAAATGACTATGGCATTTGAAGCAATAAATATCCAAGATATAGCGGGTTCCCAAATGATTAAAATACCTGATACCTTTAAAATTGACGACGATAAAGTTTATCTAAAAAAGGTAGGTAACACAATATATATCATTCCATTTCACAACCCTTGGCAGAGTATGGTTGACAGTTTAGATAATTTTTCAGAAGATTTTATGGAAGATCGTCATCAGCCCAACCAACAAGCAAGAGAAATTTTTGATTAATGAAGTTTATTCTTGATACTAATATTTGCATTTATCTGATAAAGAAAAAGCCAATACAGGTTTTTGATAAATTTAAAGAATTTCCATTAGGAAGTATCGGTATCTCTTCAATTAGCCTGGCTGAATTACAGTATGGAATAAAAAAAAGCAATCGACCTGATAAGAATCAGAAGGCATTATTACAATTCTTATTGCCATTAGAAATAGCGGATTTTAATACTTCTGCCGCAATAGAATATGGAAATATTAGAGCAGACCTTGAGAAAAAAGGGACACCAATAGGTCCATTAGATACTTTGATTGCAGCCCATGTTAAAGCTATGGGATTAACGTTAATTACAAATAATGAAAAAGAATTTACTAGAATAGAAGGACTGAAAGTGGAGAATTGGACGAAGTAATATGAACAACGAAACGCCAATGTTTTGTATTACCGCCCCCTCAGAGTCTCTCTTTTTCAGAGGACTCTGAGAAAACCAAACCTAATCCCACCAATATCTGAAAGAAGCCGATAACCAACTGCCATCCCTACAACCCTTCTTTACCGCCCTTAATCGCATCATACAACACCTGCTGAATATCCGTACGGGTGTTCAATTTGTACAGCTTCGTATTTTCTCTGGTGGGATAAACCCTGTTAGAAAAGAAAATATAGATCAGGTTATGTTCAGGATCTACCCATGCCATGGTTCCGGTGAAGCCAGTATGACCGTAGCTTTTTAAAGAGGCATCCCTGGCCGTATTTCCGTTCTCAATATATGGATCGTTAGGTCTGTCAAAGCCTATCGCCCTTCTGCTTTTGGTCTCCCCATCACAGAACTGACAACGGGTAAATTCAGCAATAGTAGCGCTGTCTATATATTGTCTCCCGCCATAGTGGCCATATTCCAAATACATTTGCATCAGTTTGGCAAGATCATTTGCATTTCCGAACAATCCTGCGTGGCCGGATATTCCGTTAAGCATCGCCGCTCCTTCGTCATGCACTTTCCCATGGATCAAATTTTTTCTAAAGAGAGAATCGTACTCCGTAGGAACGATTTCATCTTTGCCAAATTCTAAAAACGGATTGAAAGTAAGTGTATTTGCTCCTAAGGGCGAGTAAAAGTTTTCGTTCAGGTAGCTGATAAAGGACTGTCCGGTTAGCTCCTGCACCAATATAGGATAGGTATAAAAAGAAAGATCTGAGTATACATACCCCTGCTCCTTATCCACCGGAGATTTACGGATAGCTTTAAATATCTTTTTATAATAATTTCTGTTAAGATACAGATTATCAGCAACTTTGTAAGGAAACCGCTTTGATGAATCCGTTTTAAACGTAAACCATTTAAACTTGCCATTTTTTTTGACTGTGTTCTTCCAAAAAGGGATCCAAGCCTTTAAACCAGCCTGATGAGTTAATGCCTCCCGAAAGGTTATATCACGCTTCCCTTTTCGCCTAAAGACTTTTATGTATTTACTGATAGGGTCATCCAAATTGATTTTGCCTTCCGAATGCAGTTTCATCAATGCGGGCAAAGACGCAGAAACTTTAGTAAGAGATGCAAGGTCGTACAAATCGTCAGTTTTTACCTGCTGAAGGCTGTCATAAGTATGGTGTCCAAAAGCCTTATTATAAATAATTTTACCATCTTTGGCAACCAATACCACGGCTCCCGGAATTGCTTTTTCTTTAATTGCTTCTGTTACCAAAGTATCGATCTGCGATAATATTATTCTATCCATTCCTACAGCTTCAGGTTGGGAATATTGCAACCTCAAACCTTTCGGTGAATCCAAGCCGTCTCCTGCCCTAAAGTTCTCGTTCACGGTAACGGGCAATCTGCCTTTTGCTCCTACACCACCAAAAAGCACCTGGGCTGCCAGCCGCTGCGCATCGCGATCATCCTGATAAGTCACTAGTAAAGCCCCGGAATTTTCCAACGATGGGTATTTGTTTAGCAAATATGGATTTCTAAAAAAAGTAAATACGGCCTTGTCGTTCTCTGACAAATACTCGATAAACGAGGTCACCTCTGGCGATAAAGCCATGGTTAGGTTCGGCCTTTTTTCCTTTCTATGAATGGAGACGATCAGCAGGTTATAATTATCCAAATTCTCCCTGAGGACTTCAACCATAGCTTCCGTACTCTTTTCAGGAAGGAAATAATGGTCCGCTGTGATATAATTATTCACCACTTGCTGAAATTGTCCTAAAGAATCTAGCCCTATTGCGATAGTGGCAGCTTTGATCGTATCTAGTCTTTGAAAAGGAAGTAAGTTATTTTTGTTCTGTAACAAAGTAATAGAGGCTTTGGTAAGCTTTCTGCTAATTAAATTTGCCTCCGGACTATTTAAATCATCAATTATATTTGTTGTATCTATAGGCTGAAAGTCTTTTGCGCCTGTCCATGCTTTTGCTGCCAAAACCTTTCTGACACTCCCCTCAATTCTGGATTTGGTTAATTCGCCGCGTTTTATGGCCGATTTGATTTCATTGATCGTTTTAGCCACATCTACAGGCATCAATATCATGTCATTACCAGCTAAAAGCGTTTTTACGCCTGCCACACCTGGTGGGTAATTGTCTGCTACTGCTTTCATATTCATAGCATCTGTGGTAATCAGCCCTTCATAACCAAGCTCCTCCCTCAGCAAACCGGTAACAATTGGTTTAGATAATGAAGAAGCCTGATTTTCAGTCGGATCAAGAGATGGGATATTTAGATGGCCAACCATGATACTGCCCACACCTTCGTGTATCAGCCTTCTGAATGGGTATAATTCCAATGAATCCAGTCTGTCCCTGTCATGAGTGATCACGGGCAGGGCGTAATGAGAATCTGTTCCTGTGTCGCCGTGACCCGGAAAATGCTTGGCACAAGCCATCACGTGCTGGTCTTGCATTCCGTTCATGTACATGATTGACTTTCGGGCTACATTTTCCTTTTGCTCGCCAAATGACCGAAAGTTTATTACAGGATTATCCGGATTATTATTAACATCTACCACAGGAGCAAAATTTATATGCACCCCCACTCTTTTCATGTGAGCAGCTATAATTGTACCCATTTCATAAATCAGGCTATCATCCTGAATGGCGCCCAATGCCATCTGATAAGGAAAACTCATAGTGCTGTCCAGCCGCATTCCCAAGCCCCATTCCCCGTCAATTCCAATCAATAATGGAATCTCAGCTTCTGATTGATATTTGTTGACCAACCTAACCTGGTCTTTTGGGTTTCCCTGAAAAAAAATAACACCTCCTAAATTATACTCTTGAATCAAATCTGTAACAGAATTTTCAAAAGCCTGATCCCTGTTAGAGTAGCCCGCGACCATAATAAGTTGCCCTATCATTTCATCCAGGGTCATGGTATTCATAACAGAATCAACCCATGCCGGATCCTGTCCTAGAAAAGGTGGCCTAATTTTATCCTCGCCAGAAAAAACCTGTCCATACAACGAAGGGTGATAAATGCAAAAAAGTGAAAGAATAAAGAAGTGTTTCAGGT
>CAMPJM010000509.1 GCA_946886805.1 uncultured Flammeovirgaceae bacterium
AAAACAACACTGGATTCCCACCTCAACAAGAAAGTCGCTTTCAATGAACTCTTTAAAGCAAACATTTCTCCTATTTTACTGATAGGGATTGTGCTGGCTGTTTTTCAGCAATGGTGTGGCATCAATATTATTTTTAACTATGCGCAGGAAGTGTTCCAGGCTGCTGGTTATAATGTCAATGACATGTTTTTAAATATTGTTATTACCGGCGGGGTAAACCTTATTTTCACTTTCGTCGCTATGCGCACTGTGGATAAATGGGGAAGAAGATCATTAATGTTACTTGGTTCGGGAGGCTTGGCTGTAGTATACATTTTAATGGGAAGCATGTATTATTTTGAGGTGACAGGATGGCCCGTATTATTAATGGTTGTAGCAGCAATCGCTATTTATGCGATGTCCCTTGCGCCAATTACCTGGGTGATTTTATCCGAAATATTCCCTAATCGAATAAGAGGATTGGCAATGTCTCTGGCAACTTTATCACTTTGGATAGCTTCTTTTATCCTCACTTTTACCTTCCCAATATTAAATAATGCATTGGGTGCTTATGGAACATTCTGGGTTTATAGTGGGATCTCCCTGGCCGGTTTCCTCTTTATAAAAGCCAAATTGCCTGAGACAAAAAATAAAACCCTGGAAGAAATAGAAAAAGAACTTACTCAAAACCAATAAGAGACATGAAAGTAGTAAAAGCCTGGAAAGAGAAGGTTGTTATTCCAACTTATGAAGTTGGCACACCGGAGAAGTATCCGATTTTCTTGGAAAAGCGGATTTATCAGGGAAGTAGCGGGTCAGTTTATCCCAACCCTGTCATTGAAATGATTAGTGATGAGAAATCAGACAAAGAGTGGGAAGTAGTATACCTTGAGAATGATTATTTGAAAATAATGGTGATTCCTGCATTGGGAGGTCGTATTCAAATGGCTTATGATAAAATAATGAAACGCCATTTTGTCTACTATAACCATGTAATCAAGCCTGCGTTGGTTGGTCTTACGGGACCGTGGATTTCGGGTGGAATTGAATTCAACTGGCCGCAACACCACCGTCCAAGTACTTATGACCCTACCGATTTTTTTATTGAAGAAAATATAGATGGTAGCATTACTGTCTGGGTTAGCGAGGTGGAGCGGATGTCTCGTACTAAGGGAATGGCCGGTTTTACACTTTACCCTGATAAAGCATACCTGGAGATAAAGGGTCACTTGTACAACCGGACTCCTCATCCCCAGACATTCTTATGGTGGGCCAATCCCGCGGTTGCTGTGAACGATCATTACCAGTCTGTTTTTCCACCGGATGTCAATGCCGTATTTGATCATGGAAAGCGCGATGTTTCCAAATTTCCTATTGCCACAGGCACTTATTATAAAATGGATTATTCAAAAGGAATCGATATTTCCAGGTATAAAAACATCCCTGTCCCTACTTCTTATATGGCAATTACATCCTCATATGACTTTGTAGGAGGTTATGAACATGATAGCAAAGGAGGGCTTCTACATGTTGCAGACCATCATATTTCTCCCGGTAAAAAACAATGGACCTGGGGTAACGGTGACTTTGGTCAAGCCTGGGACAGGAATCTGACTGACAGTGATGGACCTTATATAGAGCTGATGTGTGGTGTGTATACTGACAACCAGCCCGACTTCTCTTGGATTCAACCTTATGAGGAAAGAACTTTTAAGCAGTATTTTATGCCCTACCATAATGTAGGGATGGTGAAAAATGCCACCAAAGAAGCTTTGGTGAATTTAGAATTTGCAGGTAAAAAGGCAATTGTCAAGATACACGTAACTTCTGATTACCCAAAAAGTACTGTAAAATTATGGAGCAAGGAAAAAGTGTTTTTAGAGGAAAAACTGGACCTTCGGCCTGATAGTGGTTTTGAACAGGAGATAAATGTAGAGGGACTGGCAGCAGATGCTTTGACAATAGCTGTTTACGACCATAAGGGTAAAACCCTTGTTTCATGGAAGCCGGAAAAGCCGGTATTAAAGCCAATTCCCGAACCTGCCAAAGCAGCAAAGTCGCCTTCTGAAATTATGAATAATGAGCAACTTTACCTGCGCGGACTCCATCTTGAGCAATACCGGCATGCTACTTATGACCCCACCCAATATTATCAGGAAGCTTTGAGAAGAGATTCTGGTGATATAAGAAATAATAATGCCATGGGCTTATGGCTGTTGAAGAGAGGGAAATTCGAAGACGCCATCACACATTTTAAAACTGCAATTGAAACTTTAACAGAAAGAAATCCTAATCCTTATGAAGGAGAACCTTATTTTAATTTAGGAATAAGCTACAAACTTTTGGGTAATCTGGATGAGGCTTATAAAGCATTTTTTAAGGCCTGTTGGAATACAGCATGGCAGGATGCCGGATATTTTAATCTGGCGCAAATCGACAGTTGGAGAGGGAATGATGAGAAGGCTTTGGAACTTGTGGAGAAAGCATTGATCAGGAATTGGCATAACCATAAGGCCAGGCATTTAAAAGTAGCTATTTTGAGAAAGCTGGATCGTAAAGCAGAGGCCATTTCCTTTGCTGAAGATTCTTTGAAAATTGATAACTTTAATTTTGGCGTATTGTATGAGCAATACCTCCTTCAGGGTAAAAGTGCAGATAAAGTACAGCTTAAGTCTCTTATTCGTGATTATGTACATAACTATTTAGAATTTTCTTTAGATTATGCCCAGGCCGGTTTGTTTGAAGAAGCCATTGGGTTGTTGTCAGAACACCTGACAGATAAAGAGCATGTATATCCTATGGTACATTATCTCCTGGGATGGTATAATTCCTTAGCCGGTAATGGGGATAAAGCGATAAATCATTATAAGAAGGCCGCAGAAATGCCCTCTGATTATTGCTTTCCCAATAGATTGGAAGAAGTTTTAGCCTTAAAAGCCGCATTGGAAGCTTCAGCTGGAGACAGCAAAGCATTATATTACCTGGGCAACTTTTGGTATGCTTCCAAGCAGTATCCGGAGGCGCTTGCATGTTGGGAAAAATCCCAGGACATAGCTGATGATTTTGCGATTGTGCACAGAAACCTCGCTCTGATTTACTATAACAAAGAAAACAGAAAGGACTGTGCTTTAAATGCTTTGTTAAAGGCATTTGATTTGGATAATAAAAATCCAAGGATATTAATGGAATTGGATCAGCTTTACAAGAAATTAAATAAACCGGTCGATGAAAGACTGGAGTTACTCGAAGACAACCTTTCACTGGTAGGCAGTCGCGATGATGTGTATCTGGAGCTTGTGACCCTTTATAACAGAAAAGGAGAGCATTATAAAGCCCTGGACCTTATTATGGACAGGAAGTTTCATCCATGGGAGGGAGGGGAAGGAAAAGTACCTGCGCAATATTTGATCAGCCACATTGAGCTTGCCCGGACAGACATCAGCGAAGGAAGGTTCGAGGCTGCATTGAAACATCTGGAACAGGCGAAGGTATACCCTGAAAATCTGGGGGAAGGAAAGCTTTATGGTGCGCAGGAAAATGACATATTCTATTGGGAGGGTTGTGTTTATGAAAAATTGGGAGATATGGCTAAGGCCAAGGAATGCTGGCTGAAAGCTACGCAAGGCATTAGTGAACCCGCTCCGGCAATTTTTTATAATGATCAGCAGCCTGATAAGATTTTTTATCAGGGGTGTGCCTTGATGAAACTTGGTGACCGCGATGAAGCTAAAAGTAGGTTTAATAAACTTATTGATTACGGCCAAAAACACATTTTTGACCATGTAAAAATCGACTATTTTGCTGTTTCGCTGCCCGATCTTCTTATTTGGGATGAAGATTTGGGTATCCGGAACAAAATCCACTGCCATTACCTCATAGGTTTGGGAAAACTTGGCTTGCAAAATTTAGCGGAAGCCTCTACAGAATTCGATCAGGTACTGGAATATGACCAATATCATATGGGGGCCTTTTTACACAAAAGAATGGCGGAAAGTGGCGGACTTGAAAACGTAGCAGCGCCGTTACAAATAATTTAAATGCAAAATAACGAAGAGAAAGAGGGTATAATATCTAATGCCAATGATCAG
>CAMPJM010000510.1 GCA_946886805.1 uncultured Flammeovirgaceae bacterium
GCAAAAATAATCAACACAACCAGCGCAAAAGCTACCATAATGGTTTGCTGTACTTCTGTTATAGATTCCCGGATATATTCTGTCTGATCAAAGCCTATACCCAACTTGATATCATCCGGAAGGTCCCTTTTGATATTTTCCAGCCTTTTATAGAATTCGTCAACTATTGCTATACTGTTTGAGCCTGGTTGTGGCCTCAACACCACCCCTACCATGGGGATGCCATCCCGTTTAAGAATTCCCCTTTCATTTTGAGGGCCAAGTTCAGCTACGCCTATATCTTGAAACTTGACAATATTGTCCCCATTTTCCTTCACGATCAGGTTATTGAACTCCTCAGGGTTCTTTAGCTGCCCTTTGGTTCTGACGGTGAGTTCTGTCATATTTCCCTCCACGCGTCCCGTAGGAAGCTCTACATTCTGCGAAAGGACTGCATTTTGCACATCAAGAGGCGTCAAACCATAAGCTGAAAGCCGCATAGGATCCATCCATAGCCTCATGGCATAGCGTTTTTCGCCCCAGATTCCTACCTCACTTACACCAGGTATCGTTTGAAGCCTTTCCTTAAAAATATTTTCTGCTATTGCCGAAAGTTCTAAAAGCGTACGGTTATCACCTTGAATGTTCAAAAATATAATAGGCTCGGAATCAGCATCTGCTTTTGACACGGTAGGCGGCTCTGCATCGTCAGGTAAGCTTCTCCTTGCCCCAGACACTTTATCCCGCACATCATTGGCAGCGGTTTCCAGGTCCTGGCCCAACTCAAATTCTACTCTTATGGAACTACTTCCTTCGCTGCTGGTAGAGGTTAAGGTTCTTATACCCGCAATTCCGTTTATCTCCTCTTCCAAAGGCTCGGTAATCTGTGATTCAATTACATCCGCATTGGCACCGGTATAAGTTGTTCTCACCGTGATAATAGGAGGATCGACACTAGGATATTCCCTCACCCCGAGAAAATTGAAACCAATAATGCCGAAAATGACAATAACAATAGACATTACTATCGCTAAAACAGGCCTCTGAATGCTTAATGAAGATAATCCAGCCATTTATTTCAATTAATCTTTTCTAAATTTTAAATTTCTTTTAAAACCCGTACAGCAGCCCCATCTTTAATTTGTTGAATTCCCGAAACAACAAGGGAGTCTCCCGGCTTAATGCCCGAGGTTATTTCTACTTCCTGAGCGGTTCTAGTTCCGATATTTACTTTTACCGAATCAGCAACGCCGTTACGGATGAGATACACCAGGTGGCCGTCTGCTTCTGGCACCACCGCAACAGTGGGCACCATAATGGCCTCTTCCTGTCTCCCGAGGGCCAATGAAATTCTTACAAATTGGCCTGGTATAAGTTTTCCCTCTTTGTTAGGGCTGATAGCTCTTACTGTCAATGTACGGGTTGCAGGATCAATTTTTGGCTCTGTAGCATAAACTTCCCCGGTAAATATTTCTTCACTTCCTTCGGTAGAAAAATAAATTTTGTCCCCTTCATTTACTAAACCGGCATATTTTCCAGGAACCGAAAACTCTATTTTTGCGGGATCAATGTTATATAAAGTGGCGATTGGGGTAGAAGGCGAAATATAGCTGCCTTCGCTAATGTAGCGTAGGCCGATCACCCCGGAGAAAGGTGCCCTAATGGTTGCTCTGCTTATCTGCACCTGCAATGCTTTGATATCAGCCGAAGACGTTTGCAACTCAGTCAGCGAGATATCATACTCCTCCTGACTGATCGCATCCTTTTCAAGAAGCTGGCTCATTCTACTTTCCATGTTTTCGTTAAGCTGTCTAGTATATTTCAGCTTTTCAAGTTGAGCTCTTAGATCGTCGTCATTAATCTTAATTAAAACATCCCCTTTGTTGACTTTATCGCCTTCCTTAAAATAAATTCCAGAAATTTTCCCCTCAATTTCACTTGCTAAGGCTATGGATTCGTTTGCAAGAATAGCTCCTGTAATGTTGATCTTATTTTCCAATGGCACCTTTTCTACAGCGATTGCCCTAACAGGAACCCCTGATTTCGCTTTGGATTCATCGTCCGGAGTGGCAGCTTTTGCATCTTCATCGTTAAACTGCAGTTTGGGTAAAGCTATTAAAAAGATGATGATCAGAACAATTACAACCGAGAGGACGGTTTTGACATTTTTATTCATTTAAAATTATTCTTTAAAATTAATTTCTTGCTAGACTAATTCAGGATTTGAGTTACGGAATTAATAGAATTGTTGACGCACTATTTACTTCTTACCATTACGGCAAAGGTATGGAATTGTTTGTTTTTGAATTGACCATATTTTTAGCAAACTACGAACTCGGAAAATGAGTCCACGAAGACCTCGTTCCGATAGATAAAGAAAAGTGCCAATCCAAAAAAAGCCACCTCTTTACAGAGATGGCTCAAAGATTTATTGTTCAACAGCATTTATTCTACTATTTCATATTCGCCTTCCGCATTCAATATAAGTAGCACCTCATCGCTTCCTGCACCACCCGAATATGTTAGATAAGTAACCAAGTATTTCTGACCTTCTTCCGCATCAGGGAACAGACTTGTGAGATGATTTCCTATAGCTGCGGCTATTTCGTCAGTATTCCATAATGAAAGATCAAAATTGCCATATTGAAGAAGGCTTGTTTTAGCAGCTCCATCTTCCCAGGTATTGCCGATTGCAGTATGGTCAGCAGCAGATAAAGTATACCTAATGGTATTGTCAGGGATCCAGACGCCGTCTTCATTCCCAAATTGAAATGTCTTCGGCACTACATCCTGAATAGGTTCCCAGTTTTCTCCATTGAATGAAAAAACAGCTAGAAAATCTTCAAAAAATCTCACATCATCTTCTGGTACATCGGGCGTATCATTATCATCCTCAGAGGTATAAGTAAAAACAGATGCTCTTAAATCACCTTCCTCGGCAAACGGATAAAGTCTGTCAAAAAGTACTGCAATTCTTTCCTTTGCAAGCGACCTGCTGCTAAAATTGTCAAAACTTTGGCCCATAAACCTATAATCTTCAGAAGTAGGCTCATAGGCTATGTACCAACTGCTGTTTATAAAAGCTACTTTACTTGTTCTGGTTTCAACCCCTGTTTCGGAATCATATTCGTAGGTAATGGTTACTACATCATGTTCAGAAGCATTAGGAGTTATATATTCAACGGCACTCATTATATCACCATCATTGCCTAAGCTGCCGCTGCTTTCTCCTAAAGCAACATAATCTTTAGGAGCTAAGATGTAAGAAACTTCCTCATTAATCCCAATCGGAGCATAAAGATCATAAGTAACCAATGCACTGGATCCGTTCCCTAAATGTGGATACACCTGGTCTAAAATTTTAGGAATATATTCTTTAGCTTCATCTTCGGAATTGAAATTTCCAAAGGTCGCAATGTCATATTCTTCCAACAGGTCATACTCATCTTCAGTAAGCGTTATTGTAACATCCTGAATGGATGTTGGATCCTGAACCGTCCTATCTAATTCATCGTAAGTTTCATCCAGTGGATCGCATGCCGTGATACCAAAGAATATCAAGAATATTATATATATATTTTTCATGTCTCTTTCAATTTAAAAGTTGATTCTTAATCCGGTAGTCCAGGTTCTGCCAATTCCATAATAAACTCTTGCTGTAGATATGGTACCATCCTGCGCATCAGAAATATATTCCTCATCAAACAGGTTATTAATGTTACCATATAAAGTAGCGCCTAAATCTCCAATTTTAAAATCAAAAGAAGCATTTATATCAACCAGGCCATAATCAGGAATTTCAAAAGCATCCACGCCTAATAAATCTTCCCCATCTCTATCTGTAGGATCATAATCTGCATAGATATCGCTGTAGTAATTATAGGTAAGTCCCACCTTTAAATTTTTCATGAAGTTGTAATCAAGGCCGAGAGCAGCGGTCGTCTGGGCAGCATCCCCTACCTTTAAATCCTTAATGTATAGCGTAGAAATAGTTCCGATTTCATTTTGACCTTCATCGAAGATGGTCACGCCATTTACATTTTCCTGCCAGGCCCAATCACCCATAGACGCCATGCCGTATAT
>CAMPJM010000511.1 GCA_946886805.1 uncultured Flammeovirgaceae bacterium
GCCCTGATAATTCCAGGAATAATTGTAGCGTGCCGCTTAGCTTTTGTTTCCTACCTGGTAATGGATAAACATCTTGATCCCATAACAGCTGTAGAAACGAGTTGGAGGATGACCAAAGGACATGGCTGGAGAATATTCGGCCTTGGTGTTACCTCCCTCTTTATTTTTATTTTTGGGCTGATATTGTTTATTGTGGGAGTTTTCCCAGCCCTCATTTGGATAAAAGCCTCTTTCGCCGCACTTTATCAGGGAGTTATAAATGAAAACGATGCAGATGAGAGAGCGGTTGTGAAAGAAGTGGGTTAATTGAATATTTTTCAATCGCCTAATTTTTTAATTGGTCGGGATAGCAATATGTTTTAAATTTGAATTATACTATAAAATTTGATTTCCATAAATGAAAGGCTTTTTTGAACATCAGTATTTAAGTTTTAAAAAAACACATATCACAAATTTGGTTGCTTTGGCTCAGATAGATGACGAGCTTCATGATGCCGAAATTGACTTCATTTATAAGGTGGGTAGAAAGCACGGCCTTAAAGACAGGCATATTACAAATATTCTAAATGGCAAGGAATCTATAAAAGCTGAGTTACCGGTCGAACATGCTGATAAGGTTAGCCAATTATTTGACTTGGTAGGAATGATGTTAGCTGATGGTATGATTGAGCCCGTAGAGTTGGAGTTTGTAAATGGTGTTGCTAAAAGGTTCGGGTTTGAACCGGGGATCACAAATAGATTAATCGATTATGTTGAAAAACACCAATATCCGCGAGAAGACTGGAGTAGCTTTTTGGAAGAGATGAAACAGTACCTCGAAGAGGTTTAATTGCCAAGATCTACCGGGTCGAATGATTTGAACGTATGATCCGGTACTGATTCCAATACTTTTATTTCTGACAGTTTTCTTTCTCCCCGGTTTCCCGACAATAAAATTTCACCATGTTTTTCATAATCCAGCCATGGCATTACAAAGTTGGGTGTGTCCTGAGAAGCTTCTGCGAAATACGCCCATTGTGTTACCAGGTTGGTGTTTTTGTCTATATAAACATGGTATTTATTTTCAGGAGTGCTGCCTACATTTTCAAATGTTAGTTCTAAAACCGCCGCACTATCACTGTTATTTGTAACGTCTTCACCAAGATATTGTAAGGTAACGCCAGAATCTTTAAGCTTAAATGGCATTACCAGCCAATAAGAATCGTTTATCCAAATGTTCTTACCCATCTCCAGGTATTTGCTCAAAGAGTCCGTATTTTCTATATTCTCACCCCCTTTATTTACCTTACCTTCCATAGAGTTTACATTTAAGATAATTTTAAGCTCGTCCTCAGGAATATTAATTCTTACATCACCTGAAGACTTGTCCCAAATCAGATCTCTCACCCCAAAGAAATTCCAGGCAATGTATTTCGTATCATCCCAACTGTCTCGTCCTCCCATGGCCGCCATCACTTTATCCGCCAGAACAATCGCCTCGGGATCGGAATCCTGGAGGTTAAAGCCCTCTGCAGCAGGATTCTTTGAATCATTGCTTCCTATCTCACAAGAAAAAAGGAAAGTCATACACAATAATAAAAAGGGATAGCTTTTATGGCTCATTTTGATTTTTGGTTAATGGTTAAAGAACTCAGGACGTATTTTTAGACGGTTGTAACTAGAGGTCAATTTACAAAATTATATACAATTATTACATAGGTTATATTGAACATGACATCCCTCCCCATCCCAAATTAAAAATTGTAATATTTACAATACATTAAACAAAAGGAGGCAAGTCATGAAAAGGTTTTCTCTCATCGGAACAATATTATTATCCTCATTTTTTGTGTATGGGCAAAATGTGGTGGAGGGTGTTGTTTTTGAAGTACCCGAAGGAGACATAATCAGGGTGGTTTTGAATAGCGGTGATACGATCTCAGCTAAAATAAATAATATTGAATGTCCCGAGGTTAATCAATCTTTTGGAGATGTTGCCATATCTTTCACGAAAAAAGCCTGTCTTAACAAAAACGTAACTTTATCCTATACCGACTATGACCGGGATTTGAATTACCTTGCCTTTGTTACCTTAAAGAAAGACAAAGACTTGGGCGCGCTTCTGCTAGAGCAAGGCTTAGCCTGGTACTATGCAAAAGGACTATCTACAAATCCTCAAACCTCTCTATATCTAGACCTTGAAGAGGAAGCTAAAAAGAAAAAAAAGGGCCTCTGGAAAGAGCCTGAACAAATTCCACCCTGGACGTTTAGAAACCACCAGAATAAATGGGAAGGTAAGACGTCGATTTAGGTGTTAGGTATTTAGGTGTTAGGTTTTGGGTTTTAGGGATTGGGTATGACACTCAGGTTGCGAAGTTCCGCTTAGAATTAGCTGTTAGCAATTAGCGACTAGCAGTAAACAGTTAGCAGTAAACAGTTAGTAGTAAACAGTAAGCAGTAAGCAGTAGACAATAAGCTGAAGAAACTGCCATTTAAACCTGTAATTTCCAATTTTCAATCTGTAATCTCCAATTTCCAATTTCTAATCTGCAATCTATAATCTATAATTTCCAATCTCCAATTTCCCTATCAGCTTATTTTACTCCAGTTGAACGCTTCAGGATTAACATTTGAAAGTTGATTTTTAATATTTTCATTCTCCTGTTTGTTAAGCTCCGGGTCCTTTTCAAGCAAATCTATAGCTGCGTCTCGGGCTATCTGCAATATCTTACCATCTTTTCCAAGGTCGGCTATAAGTAAATCCAATACCCCGCTTTGCTGGGTTCCCATCAGATCACCTGGCCCCCGTAATTTTAAATCTACATCGGCGATTTCAAAGCCATTATTTGTTTTTACCATCGTATCAAGCCTTAATTTGCTTTCTTTCGTCAATTTATAATCGCTCATTAAAATACAATAAGACTGATCTGCACCTCTGCCCACCCTTCCTCTTAATTGATGAAGTTGGGCCAGTCCAAACCTTTCGGCATTTTCAATAACCATAACAGACGCATTAGGAACATTTACCCCTACTTCAATTACAGTGGTTGCTACCATTATTTGCGTTTCTCCTTTTACAAAACGCTGCATTTCATAGTCCTTATCCTCAGCCTTCATCTTACCGTGCACAATGCTAACCTGAAACTCAGGAAATGCCCTGCTTATGCTTTCGAATCCTTCCAGTAAATTTTTATAGTCTTTTCCGGTTTGTTCTGCCAGTTTTTCAGATTCTTCAATTAGAGGGTAAACAATATAAACCTGACGGCCTAATTTTATTTGTTGTTTTATAAACCCAAAAACTTTTAAGCGATTAGAATCATAGCGATGGATTGTTTCTATCGGCTTTCTCCCTAACGGTAACTCATCGATTACCGAAATTTCCAGGTCTCCATATAAAGTCATTGCTAAAGTTCTTGGAATTGGGGTGGCTGTCATTACCAACACATGTGGATAAAAATCGACATGCTTTTGCCATAGTTTGGCACGTTGGGCTACGCCAAATCTGTGCTGTTCATCTACAATAGCAAGTCCAAGATTTTTAAATTGAACAATATCTTCCAGCAAAGCATGGGTTCCGATCAAAAGGTTTATTGAGCCATCTTCCAAAGATTTATGAATGACCTTCCTGTCCTTTTGTTTGGTGGAGCCAGATAGTAGAGCAATATTGATCCCCATTTTCTCAGCAAAAGGCAATAGTCCCTGTAAATGCTGCCCGGCTAAAATTTCTGTAGGTGCCATTAGTGCAACCTGTCCACCACTTCCAATAACCAACAGTGCGCAAATAAAGGCAACCATAGTTTTTCCGCTTCCTACGTCTCCCTGCAACAACCTATTCATTTGGTTTCCAGATTTTAAGTCAGCATATACTTCCTTTATCACTCGTTTTTGTGCATTAGTCAAAGCAAACGGTAAATGGTTATGATAAAAATCTGTTACCAGATGTACATCGTGGAATACCTGACCTTTGAATTTGTCAATTCTGGCATGTTTCAGCTTTAACAGCCTTAGTTGAACATAAAACAATTCTTCAAACTTTAGTCGGAACAAAGCTTTTTGTAAGACATTATAGTCAGCGGG
>CAMPJM010000512.1 GCA_946886805.1 uncultured Flammeovirgaceae bacterium
ATCGTTTTTATGATCATAAGCTTTGCCGTTAGCTCAAGGCTTAAAAATAAATTCAAGAAATATTCGCGAATACAACTAACAGCACCTCTCTCCGGTAAAGAGATAGCAGAGAAAATGTTGGCAGATCATCAGATTTATGGAGTGAAGGTTCTTTCAGTACAGGGACAGCTTACCGACCACTATAATCCATCTAACAAAACAGTAAACTTAAGTCCGGAAGTATATAGTGGACGGTCTGCAGCCGCTGCGGCAATTGCAGCTCATGAATGCGGCCACGCCGTGCAACATGCCAGGGCATATAGCTTCTTGGAATTCCGCTCTATGCTTGTACCGGTTCAGAACATCAGCGCAAAAATTTTAAATATTGTGGTGATGATCAGTATTTTCGGAAGTTTTATGTTAAGCTCAGCCTTACCCTATGACACAATAATATTAGTAATCATAGGTTGTTATACTGTTCTAACTTTATTTTCATTTGTAACATTACCAGTTGAATTCGATGCAAGCAACAGAGCACTAGTCTGGATAAAGTCTGCGGGTATTGCCAATGCCGAAGAGCAAGAAATGGCTAAAGATGCCTTAAAGTGGGCTGCTATGACTTATGTTGTTGCTGCTCTTGGTTCACTTGTAACGTTGTTATACTTCATAATGAGCTTTTTAGGAAGCAGGGACTAATATAATTTTTCTTATATTAAAATATTAGGCAATATTAGGGCAAATTTTGTACTTTTGCCGTAGTGTCGTGTCAACGTTTAAATGACGGGTAAGGCAGCAGTATATTTTGATGTAGGTCAAGGCATAAAAAACGAGCATAGCCATAGCTATGTAAGGCTTTTTATAACGAAGACATACGCCAAAAGATACCCGGGATTACTCGTCAATTTATGCTTGACACGACACGAGTTACTTTTTACTTTAAATTTAGCCAATGACTTTTGACCTTACAGAAGAGCATATAGCAGTAAGAGAGGCGGCGAGAAATTTTGCCCAAACTGAGTTGTTACCTGGTGTAATTGAGAGAGATGAAGCACAACGCTTTCCTGCAGAGCAAATAAAAAAGATGGGTGAGCTTGGGTTTATGGGAATGATGGTTGATCCAAAGTACAACGGTGGCGGAATGGAAACTGTATCTTATGTGCTGGCGATGGAAGAAATTTCCAAAGTTGATGCTTCTGCTTCTGTTGTAATGTCGGTTAACAATTCGCTCGTCTGTTGGGGGATAGAAAAATATGGCACCGAACATCAAAAGGAGAAATACCTTAAAAGACTAGCCACCGGAGAAATTATCGGTGCTTTTTGCTTGTCGGAGCCAGAGGCAGGATCTGACGCTACTTCCCAAAGGACTACCGCTGAAGATAAAGGTGATTACTACCTGTTAAATGGTACTAAAAACTGGATTACCAACGGCAACACTGCCTCTGTATACATTGTAATTGCTCAAACTAATAAGGAAAAAGGGCACAAAGGGATCAATGCACTTATAGTAGAGAAAGGCGCGGAGGGATTTACCGTTGGAAAAAAAGAAAACAAACTCGGCATTCGTGGTTCTGATACACATTCGTTGATGTTTTCGGACGTGAGAGTTCCAAAAGAAAACAGAATAGGTGAAGACGGCTTTGGTTTTAAATTTGCAATGTCCACATTGAACGGGGGCAGAATAGGAATTGCATCTCAGGCCTTGGGCATTGCCTCAGGAGCCTTTGAATTAGCGTTAAAATATTCAAAAGAGCGAAAAGCTTTTGGAGTTGAAATATCGCAGCACCAGGCAATACAATTTAAACTTGCCGACATGGCCACTCAAATTGACGCAGCCCGACTGTTGTGCCTTAAAGCTGCTCATTTAAAAGACACCAATCAGGACTTTTCTAAAGCAAGTGCCATGGCCAAACTTTTTGCCTCAAAAACAGCTATGGATGTTACTGTTGAAGCAGTCCAAATTCATGGTGGATATGGCTTTGTTAAGGAATACCATGTGGAAAGGCTCATGCGGGACGCTAAAATAACTCAGATTTATGAAGGAACTTCGGAAATACAAAAAATTGTTATTTCTCGTGAATTACTTAAATAGAGATATTGTTATTTGAAGAGTATAATATCTTTTAACAATAGGAACAAGGTTCGGTTAGTATAAAAAGAATATTTAATTTAAATATTATCTAACAGATAATTAATTTTACCGTTAGATAATCATACACACACTTTTCAGGATTTTACATGGAAGATTACAATAAGATAATTGAATCTCTTGGAGTAAGGTTTATTCACGCCAAGAACATTAAAATATTAGAACCTTTTACAATAAGGAACTTTTATGATGTGGAAAACACGATTCTTGTTTTAAACAAGGGGCAAATTAAATTTGGAAAAGAAGACGAAACAGTAAATCAGGGAGATATTTTATTTATACCTGGTGGCAAACAAATTTCTCTTACTTATGGCTCCGGAGATCCAAAAAAGCTTTCTAATGACGAGTTTGTTAATAATGAGGAAAAATATTTCCAATCTTTTCAAGAAGATCCTGAAGAAGTAAACAAAGAAAACTACAGTTTTATAAATTTTGAAGCAAAAGTATTTGACTCTGTAAACTTTTTTGCTTCCTTGGACATTCCTCCTTTTGTCCTTACAGAGAATGACACTATTACCCGTCTGATCAAGAGTATTTTACGGGAAAGTAAATCTACCTTACCAGGGAAAGATCGCGTTATAAAACTGGAAGTAGATCACCTGGTGGTTGAAATAATAAGACATATCATTAAAAACAGGTTGTTTGTAGAACAACTGGCTACAAATAGCACATATTTCAAAGATCCTCGTCTTATCGACATTTTTGGTTATATAAGAGAAAATCTTGAAGGCGACTTATCGAACAAGATTTTGGCCAATGTTGCCAATGTTTCAGAAGATTATGTCGGGCAATATTTTAAAATGTTAACAGGAATCAACCCTCAGGACTATATCGAATATCAGCGAATGGAAAAAGCGGTTAACCTGTTGAGGACCTCCAAGAAAAGCATCAGGGATATAGGACGAGATGTCGGATATAAGGACACGGCTTATTTCTGTAGAAGATTTAAAATGATGTTTGGTATACCAGCAGGAAAAATGCGAAGGAGAGAATCCTTGATGAATATATAATAGGGCGGATAAAAATATTCTTTCACAAACAAAAAACGAAGTTATTTAAATGACTTCGTTTTTTGTTTGTAAAGGCTCTCCTTTTTGAGCTGTCTTTTATTTATCTCCTCAATTTTTATCGATAAATCAATCAGCAGATCAGGATTTTTTTCAATTGCATTACCAATAATTATTAAATCAGCACCCGCTTCAAGCGCTTTGTCTGCTTTTTCAACCGAATTAATACCTCCCCCTATTATCAGTGGCACTTCTATGGCTTTTCTAACAGCCGAGATCATCTTTGAAGAAATAGGGTTCAGGGCGCCGCTTCCCGCATCAAGATAAATCAACTTTAATCCTAGCATTTCGCCAGCCAAAGCGGTACAGGTGGCTACCGAAAATTTATCTGCTGGTATGGGAGTGGTGTTGCTCATGTAGGAAACGGTACTCACATTTCCGCCATCTATCAAAATATAACCTGTTGGTAAAATTTCCAGTTTGCTTTTTTTTAAGATAGGAGCAGCCACCACATGCTGGCCAATCAAAAGATCGGAATTTCGGCCTGAAATTAAAGATAAGAATAGTAATGCATCGGCCGCAGCATTTATATGCATATTACTCCCCGGAAATAAAATGACCGGAATATTGCAATTTTCTTTTATAAGGGCTACAACTTTATTGAGGTTCAAATTAGTCAAAAGACTGCCTCCAACTAAAAAGAAATCTACCTTGTTTTCAATGCTCATGTTGACAAGATTCATACATGAGGAAAGATTGTCAATTTTATCCGGATCTATTAAAACTGCAAAAGATTTAAGGCCAGCCTGCTTTCTCTCAACTAAAAGGTCATACAAACTACTTCCCATTGGATAATTTTGTTCTATTCAATGTTTCGGATAATTTTTGCTTTGCAATAGCAATTAAGAATATGGAAATCT
>CAMPJM010000513.1 GCA_946886805.1 uncultured Flammeovirgaceae bacterium
TCCGCCTTTGACCCTTATAGAAAGAAGGATTATGAACGCAGAAAGGCAGAAGGTTTTCCAGCACCCTTGTATGAGAGTAAAATTCCTACGCCGGAATATGTGCCGGGAAGTGATAGTTCGATAGTGGATAATCTAAATTAGAAGTTAGCTATGATTAAAGGGGAGGTCGGACTTGCAGTAGAGAGCCTTCCCTTCCTGCACTTCCCAGAGAAGCTGCAGTTAAAATTAACATCCCTTCGGGCTTTAATACGTAATTAAAATGAAAAAATTTCCTTCAGCAATTCATCACCTTTCAGTTCTGCTCTTATTCACAATAGGATGTCAGTCAAAAGAAAGTACAACTGTCTCCATCAGCCAGCACAATCCTCATGAACAGCCACTTCCATTTGATACACTGGAAGTGGTGGAGGCTATTCTGAATGATTCTTTTCCTACATTTAAACTTGATCAGCTCGTAAAAGGAGATATTAATTTTGATCACATAGAAGACTTGCTTGTTGTAATGAACAAAAAGGTCTCCGCTGATTCAACTTTAGAATCAGAACAAAAAGATGGCCGAAAGGTGGTGCTGCTGGTAAATAATGGTGCCTCTGGCTATGCTGTAGGTTCAGTGAATGATAGTATAGCCGAATGCTCGAGCTGTGGAAGTGAAACCATCCCCGACCCTCTGCAGGAAATAAGCATTGAGGAGAACGATATTACCTTTAAGACAAACTTTGGCACCAAAGGTTCACAGGTCACTACTGTCCGTTACGATGCTGAATTTAATGACTGGATGCTGTATGAACAAATAAGAACTGATTTCCTGGATTTTAGCAAAGTCAGTAGAGGAAAGCATGAAGTAACCATTGAATTAACTAAAGAAAAGGTAGGCAATATCCCATTCAAGAAGGTAAGCAAAGGGTATATCCTTGAACGTTCGAAAATTTACTATTTCCCCAAATTTGATTCGATAGGGCTCGCTGAGGTGAAGAAAGAAACATTAGACAGTTTGCGCAAAATCAAACGATGATATTGGCTCTTTATCCAAAAGATGGAAATAGATAAGAATTACGCGAAATCACCAAAATGGAAGGGAGGAAAATTTCTGCCTTTTATAATAGAAGAGCCACCATTAGAATTTAAGAAAAAGGAAGTGCCACCTTTAAAGCCCAAAGGTATTTGTTCATATTTTGATGATGAGAAAATTACGTTTCGGCTAACTTCTAACAAACCTTCTCATAAAGGTTTCAGTAATATGCTCTTTATTGCGGCTGCTTTTATTGTCATAGGTATGCAATTAATGCCATATATAACGATAAAGGAAATTGGCCCATACTCCTTAACTGAACAGCTGTTTATCTTTTTAATTGGGTTTTTAATTGCCTCATATGGCTTATATCTTCGTATCAGAGCCAAAAGGTTTCCCCAAAATATCTTTCTTACACTTTACAGGCTTCAGGGGCTTATTGAACTTCCTCGGAATGATGAAAGCCTAGAATCCTTTGTGATTCGCTTTGATGATTTAAAAGCCATTAAAAGAAGCATTACCACAACTAATTATCATAGCGGCCCTATGATCATGTTTATCCGGGACGCTTCTACACGGCTTATTCCCAAAGCAATGAACTGGATTGGCATGAGCTGGAGCAATAATCCCATGGAATACTGGTCATTCTATGTCTGGTACATGGACAAAAACCGTCCCCTTCCTCCAGGTTCCGCTTTCGATCCTTATAGAAAGAAGGATTATGAACGTAGAAAGGCAGAGGGCTTTCCACCACCCTTCTACAAAAGTCTCATCCCCACTCCGGAATATGTGCCAGGAAGCGAAGGTTCAATAGTGGACAATCTGAATTAGAAGGTAGCCAATTTCAGAAGCTAATATCTATATGCGCTCAAAACATAAAAAGTTTTGGTCTAATGATCATTTTAGCTGTTTTCATATGGCAAAAATGAAGTTCATGTAGTTATAATGTGCTATTGATTAACAACCAACAATGGCCAACCTTTTTTTAGCGGGGAGTAATGTCCGTACAGGAACAAAGGGAGAGCTGTTAAGCGAAGCGTTCTGGACAATGAAAGAGGAGGGTTAGGACGAGAAGCGATGAATGTGATTTGTTAATGTTCAATTTAGATGAATTATTAAAACAGCCCATTAAACCACCTAAAATGGAAATAGAAAAACCATATCCCAGGTCTCCACTTCGCAAGCATATGGAATATGTTATTGCTGACCTTCCTAAAAAAAAGGGTTTGACAAAAGAACATATTAAACCTGGAGCAAGATATGCATTTGATCAGATTGATGATGAAAAAATTGTGTGGGATGATTCTTCTAACAAGGCGAGTTATATTAAATGGGGTCTTGGATTTGTAGGCTTTTATTTTTTTTGGGTTTTAATTTTAAGTATTAGAAATCCTGAAGAAGTTTTATGGGTGTTTCTTTATGTGTCTGTTTTTTTGATTCCAGCAATCTACTGTTTTATTTATTGGAAATATGAGCCGGAAAAGAAAGCAATTATCTTCCATCGATTAGAAGGCACCATTCAACTGCCAGGCATTTTAGCTGACAGGCCACATCTAATAAAATTTGACGAATTACATGCTGCTTTGGGGATTAGTCTACACTTTATGCATTTGGATGCCAGAAGGAACCGCAACTGGTGGGATAGGATGTGGGAGGGTGTTTCCCTGAAAATGGGCAGTTGGTCACCAGAGGAGAGCTGGTCCTACTGGGTCTGGTATATGGACAAAAACCGCCCCCTCCCTCCAGGCTCCGCTTTCGATACTTATCGTAAAAAGGATTTTGAACGCAGGAAGGCTGAGGGCTTTCCAGCACCCTTCTACAAAAGTCTCATCCCCACTCCGGAATATGTGCCGGGAAGCGAAGGTTCAATAGTGGATAAGTAACCAATGTTATAATGACGCTTTGATAGTTTAATAGGTAAAAACACACCAACAGTTCAGTAATACAGCTCCTTAGAGTCTCCTGCAATGAATCCTGAAACATAAATTCAGCTGCTTTAAAACTTCAGAGTCCTTTGAAAATGAAAACTTTGAGGGGCAGTACACAATTAATGTAGGATGCTGGCCTAATTACGCTCTCCTAAATCCGGAAAGCATTAAACTTTTGATTTTAATAGCTCAAAATGTAATTTTGAATTAAGTATTGAAAATAGGATACCACTAAAAACAGTTAATGGAGTTTTCAGACAAAACACTTGCATGGAGTAGTAGCATCGAGGGGGAGGAATTTTATACTGCCTCAGATCTTGACCAACCTGATAAAATCAAACAACTTTTTGCTGCATGCAAAGAATCACAGGGTTACATCACTGCTGAAGGATGGGAATATTTGTTCAGCATTTGGGATCTCAAGGAACTGCTGGAATTAGATTTGAAAACTAAATGGTTTCATAGCGGAAAAGCCGAGGAAAGTCCGGCACATCTGGTATACCAATCTTTAATGGCAGGATATAATCCTCTCAGCAGAGAAAAAGGGGATTACGAATCTGATAGCGGCTTGTTTATTTCCCTGGAGGGCAAAAAGTCACAGGTTAATTGGGATAAGATTTTGAAAGGTCAGTGAGACAATATATTATTGAAAATAAACCCAGGTCTATTTCCCAATCTCCACCCTCTGGCAAATGATCGTGGTATTTTCCTTGATTTTGTTGGCTTGAATGGTATGCTCCGGATTAATGTTTCTGGTGGTACTAAAAACATTTGGCTTTACATAAAATGACCATCCCCAAGGCTGATTTTTATCGTCCTTATAGGCTATAGGAGATTCGGGCGTCCTATGGTTATAGTCGTTAATAAAATGGTAAAAGAACTTCCCGAAATTCATATTTTCCGGAGCCTTAGCTTTGAATATTGATTTTGGGGAACTCAAGGTTTTGTTGAATTCTAAAGATACGATCCGCAAATTTCTAAGTTCATCCCTATCAGGAAGGGTTATATTACGGGCAATGGGGTAATACCATTTTTGGTAAATAGGGACGGGAAAACCAGTTAACACAGTCCACATACCATTGAAAAACAAGGGCA
>CAMPJM010000514.1 GCA_946886805.1 uncultured Flammeovirgaceae bacterium
AATTATGCAGTTAGAAAACGGATGTCATTTAACCTACTGTACAAATATTCATGAGGGTGAGTCATGGGAGGCGCATCAGCAACAACTGATGCTTCATTTGCCTGCAATTAAAGAAAAAGTTTCACCGGAAGAAAAATTTGGCCTTGGTTTACGGCTTTCTGCAATGGCAGGAGAGACCCTTGGAAATAAATTAGCGCTTGATGATTTCAAGGAATTTCTTTACCAGAATAATCTATATGTTTTTACGCTAAATGGCTTTCCCTATGGAAATTTCCACCAAAGCAGGGTAAAAGATGAGGTGCATCAGCCAGATTGGCAAACATTAGACAGGCTCACTTATACAAAAAATATTTTTAAAATATTACAAGGCTTGGTGCCAGAAGGGCTAGATGGAGGGATTTCCACATCACCATTGTCATATAAACCCTGGTTTAACACAGAAAAGAAATTTAATGAAGCGGTTGAGGCTTCTTTGCGCAATTTAATCGATATCGTAACTTATCTGTATCAGATCCGGGAAGAAACAGGGGTTCATCTTCATTTGGATATTGAACCTGAGCCCGATGGAATTATTGAAAACTCAGCCGAATTTATTTTTTTTTATAATGAATGGTTATTAAAAAGGGGCGTACCTCTGGTGGTGAAGCTTTTGGGCATTACACCTCAGGAAGCTGAGGAGGCCATCAGGCGACATATTCAGGTGTGTTATGATGTTTGCCACTTCGCCCTGGTTTATGAAGAGCCAACAGAAGCTTTGAATAAATTTAAAAATGAAGGTATTGGCATAGGAAAAATTCAACTTTCCTCTGCTTTAAGAACAGTCGTTGGAAAGCAGAATAGCAAAGGAAGGGAAGAACTGAAACAGTTTGAGGAAAACATTTATCTTCATCAGGTAATTTCCAGAGATACTAAAGGTATTATAAAAAGTTACAGGGACTTACCAGATGCATTTACAGACTGCCCTTCTGATTTTGAAGGGGAATGGCGTGTGCATTTTCACGTTCCGTTATTCATTGAAGAATACGGGCAACTTGCCTCTACTCAAAAAGATGTTAGTAAAACCCTCGCTTACGTAAATGAAAATAAAATGAAAGTGCACCTTGAAGTTGAAACCTATACTTGGGATGTACTCCCCGATCCGTTGAAATTAAATCTGGATGCTTCTATTGCAAGAGAATTGGATTGGGTGAGGAAGCATCGATAAACCGCAACTTTCAACTAATATCTACAGTGTATTATCTAATCCCCAACACCCAAAACCTAATTCCCAATTTTGATGAATAAAACAGTAGTTATAAATATAGTAGCCTTAAGCTCAGAACTAATTGGCGAGCATACACCTTTTCTAAGCAAATACATTGAAGGGAAAAAGAAGGCCAAAGTAAAACCTATCATACCGGCTGTAACTTGTAGCGCTCAATCGACCTACGTGACCGGAAAGATGCCTTCTGACCACGGCGTAGTAGGAAACGGATGGTATTTCAAGGATGAGTGTGAAATCAGGTTTTGGAGGCAGTCAAACAAATTGGTTCAGGAAAAGAAAATTTGGGAGCTGGCAAAGGAGGCTGATCCGTCATTCACAAGTGCCAATATCTGCTGGTGGTACAATATGTACTCCACCGTAGATTATTCCGTTACGCCCAGACCTATGTATCCTGCAGATGGCCGAAAAATTCCTGATTGTTATACCCATCCTTTTAGTCTCAGAGATGAGCTACAGAGTAAATTCGGGATTTTTCCCTTGTTCAAATTCTGGGGACCCGCTACAACTATTGAATCAACACAATGGATAGCCAATGCCTCCAAACATATTGAAGAAAAATATTCGCCTACATTATCGTTCATTTACCTGCCTCATTTGGACTATATTCTTCAACAGGTTGGGATCAACTTCAGCAAACTTTCCAAGCACTTAAACGAAATTGATGCGATATGTGCAGATTTAGTCAACTTTTATGAAAGTAAGGGTGCAAAGGTAATTTTGCTTTCGGAATATGGTATTTCTGATGTTTCCAATCCCATTCATCTCAACAGGGTTTTCAGGGAAAAGGGATACATTGCCATCAGAGAAGAGATGGGACACGATTTATTGGATGCTGGGGCTAGCAAAGTTTTTGCAGTGGCAGATCATCAGGTAGCGCATATTTATTTCAATGATATGTCACTTCTGGGTGAGGTAAAGGAAATATTAAAGCATACCAAGGGAATTGGGCAGGTTTTAGAGGGAGAGAGCAAAGCAGCTGCAGGGTTGGGCCATGACAGGGCTGGCGATCTTGTGGTTGTTGCAGATAAAAATTATTGGTTTACCTACTATTACTGGTTTGATGATGCCAAAGCCCCTGACTATGCCAGAACAGTGGATATTCATAAAAAACCAGGCTATGATCCGGTAGAGTTGTTTATAGATCCTGAAATAAAATTTCCTATGTTAAAGATCGGGGGAATATTGGCAAAAAAGAAGGCAGGATTCAGGCAATTAATGGATGTAATACCGCTGGATGCTACTTTAGTGAAAGGTTCCCACGGCCGGGTTCAGGAAGATAAAAATCAGTGGCCTGTTTTGGTTGCAGATGAGCTTGGTACGACCGAAGAGATTGAACCAACTGATGTTTTTGGATACATAAAGAAAACACTTGGATTTTAGGTGCAGATGAATGCTATAAATCCGAATATTTTTTTGCCTGCAAGAAAAATATTCGGACTTATTCCTTGCAGTTATGAAATATTTTATTAGATTTGAGTCTTCCATAGCTGGTTGAAAAAAACCGCCCTTAAAATCCTCTCGGATTTGGGGCGGTTTCTTTATTTTGTGGCTCGCCGCCGCATGAATCTTCTGAGCGGCATTGTCTGAATCAGGATTCGTGGGATTATAAGATAAACAGGATTTCTTTTGCTAACTGCGGTAATAGTCGTTGTGAGGATACAAACAATGGCGGGGGAAATCAACGATAAGGTAAATGGATTCCCGCTCTTTGCTCTCTTTGTTGGTGTTTTCACCAACAAGCCGATATACCCCAGCTTTTCCGCTTGATCCGCATTTAGTTAACGGTCATTGTATAGCGGCATCTTACAATTGATAAACCCGGCAGAAAGACAAAATTAATGTCGTATAACGCCCTTAAAAAAGGCGTAATTACACCTCATGAAATTTTTTATAGCAATCTATCTTTGTTTAAAATTAAAAATGACAATGAGGAAATTGAAGTTACAAATGCAAATGACCATTAATGGATATGTTGCAGGACTAAACGGAGAAAAAAACTGGATGACTTGGAATCCAGATGACGAACTTATGAAGTTTATGAGTTCACTTCTTGAGACCTCCGACACGCTTTTACTTGGCAGAAAAACAGCAGAAGGTATCATACAATATTGGGAGGATAAAGCAGTAGAAAATCCTACGCATCCATTTGCAAAAAAAATAGTTGCTATTCAAAAAATTGTTTTCACCGAAACACTCGACAAATCTACTTGGAACAATACCACTTTGACAAAAGGAAATTTTACAGAAGAAATTGCCAACTTAAAAAGCCAAAACGGTAAAGACATTCTTGTTTTTGGTGGTGTAAGTTTTGTTTCCTCGCTAATAAAGGAAGGGCTTATTGATGAGTATCATTTTATTGTAAATCCAACCGCTATCAACAACGGTGTGACTGTTTTTAATTCGCTTAACCAAATACAGAAATTTACTCCCATACAAGCAAAGTTATATTCGGGTGGTAAAACTGTTTTGAGTTACAAAACAAGTAGTGACTGACCAAGCATTTCTCCCCAAAAATATTTGCTTGATCCTTGTCCTCACCAACGAGCCGATGTGCCCCAACTTTTCTGCGTGATTCTATAAAATTCGACTGCGCCTAAGGCATGGCTATGCCAAAGTCGAATGTACATGAAATACCACTCCACTGATACTCCTACCTAACTACTCAAATTCTCCAGACATTTTTCCATGTCGACACCTTTTCCTAAAATCCCTTTGAACAAATCACCATGCTTTTTAAGCCTTTTCGTCGTGTTTTTAATCG
>CAMPJM010000515.1 GCA_946886805.1 uncultured Flammeovirgaceae bacterium
GTGAGGCAGACCTTTTAATTTTATCCTTGTTTTCTTTTTCAGCAATTCTGCCTACGGCGATGTTATGGGAAGCAGTCATCTGGAATTTCACAAAATCCTGAAAAATCACCCCAATCTCGCTTTTGAGGTCATCAGGATTATATTCCTTAAGGTCATGTCCATCAAGAAGTATTCGGCCTTCTGATGGATCGTAAAGCCGGGCTAGCAATTTAACCAAAGTTGTTTTTCCTGCTCCATTCTCACCTACCAGCGCTAATTTCTCCCCTGCTTCGAGCCGGAAACTCAGGTTTTTAATTGCCCAATTTTCAGAATTTTCATATTTAAAACCTACATTTTCGAATACAAATCCGGTTTCGATTGGATTAGGAAAAGCCCGTGAATTTTGATGGGTCTTAATTCGAGGTTTAATATCAAAGAATTCAAAGAAGTCCTGCAAGTAAAGCGAACCTTCCGTTACACTGGAAAATCTGCTGAGAATGCTTTCCAATAGGCCTCTCATCCGGGCAAAGGAACCTGCCAGAAAAGTAAGATCACCTATACTAAGTTCTCCTGAAATAGTTCTGAAAATAATAATCAGGTAGGCTGCATAATATCCGGCACTGCCCAAAGCAGCAAATAAAGCTCCCCAGGAAGCCCGGTTAATTGAAATCTTTTTATTAGCACTATAAAATTGGTCGGAAAGCAGCTTAAATCTGTCTCTTAAAAACTGGGACAGTCCAAATATTTTTATCTCTTTAGCGGTTTCATCGCTCGCTCCAGTATATCTGAGATAATCCAGCTCCCTCCGTTCCGGCGTCCAGCCATGCACCAATGAATAGCTTTTTTCATTAAAATGTGTTTCACCCAAAAAAGCGGGGATTACAGCAACTATTAATAATAAGATGAGCCAGGGATTGAAACTGATAATTCCGGCACCTAAAAAAGCCATGGTGATCAGATCCTGAAACTGTCCGAGTACCTGTGACATCAAAAGGGTTCTGCTAAGTGTTTGCCTCCTAGCCCTTTCCAGTTTATCATAAAAATTAGCGTCCTCAAACTGATCCAAATCCAGATCGGCAGCATGCTCCATCAATTTTAATGATGTTTGATTGCTAAAAAGGTCGCCGAGCAGGCTGTCCAATAAAGCAATACCTCTGTTTAATAAATCGGAGAGAACAGCCAAGCCAAATTCAATTGCTATTAAAGTGAGGATGTAAGTGAGGGAATCATTACCTGCTGTGTCCGCCAGTCGGATTACCTCATCTATAATTAACTTTGCAACATATAAGGTGAGCAATGGAATGGCGGACTTAAATATTCTCAGAACCACATTCGTGACAGCCATCCATGGACTGGTTTGCCAAATTAGTTTAAAAAAGGCCGGGAGATTTTTTAGTGATCTGAATTTGTCAATAAAAGAAGTTTTTTCACCCTGCTTATTTCTCGATGAAGAAAAGAAGTTTTTCCCTTTGCCTGATGCCATGCCCTCTAATAGGTAGAATAAATTATGATATTATATGGTACGGAAATTTACCTGATTTAGATGTGACAATATTTGTTGGGTCAGTTAGAAGTTGTTTGTGAGAACATAACAAGAGAGGGAGACACAAAATAATGGGATGAAAGCTATTGCAACCGCTGCCCAATTAGACCGCTGGTTGGGATTTGTAATCCCGACCTTTCTAATATTAGCATTTGCAATGCGATTTATAGTCTGTTAAAAAGGATTACAAATCCTTACTTATGAGCTTCAGGATTGCAAATCCTGAAGAGCGTGCTATAGATATTCCACTGCGGTTCGATTTACCAGATGATTGTTTGTGAAGACACAAAAAATGGCGTGAAAGCTATTACAACCGCTGCCCAATTAGACCGCTGGTTGGGATTTGTAATCCCGACCTTTCTAATATTAGCATTTGTAATGCGATATATTCTGTTAAAAAGGATTACAAATCCTATTTATGAGCTTCAGGATTACAAATCCTGAAGAGCCCCGTAACAAACTACAAATCCTTTTTGCTAATCATTGTATAGGAAACGAAATTAAAAATAGCAATGTAAACAAGCGCTATAATTAATACCATTGCAGATATATTATCCTGTGGCACTTCACCGAAGAATTCTTGAAAAGGTAATTCAATTAAGGAGTTTAAATTTTCCATAGGAAGGTAAACCCGCACATTTTCGGGAAAGAAAAACCCGATAAGTGGTTCAATGATCCAACTATACAAAAGTAGCAATCCAATGGCTAAACCAGACCTTTTAACCAGAAGGCCTACCAACAAAGCAAAACTTAAATAACTTACCAGCTCAATAAAATACCCTCCAATAAAAGCAAATTTTTCAAGAATTTCTCCGGATGCTATGTCTGAAGTGTGACTAAAACCGAGATAAAACCCGATGAGCGTAAGAATAATTGTAGAAACCAGTGCCAGCCAAAAAACCACTATACCTTTAGTGAGGGTGTACTCCAAGTGGCTCAATCCATCTATAATATGTTGTCTGTTGGTCCTAAAACTAATATCATTGGTAACATCTATAATAATAACCAGCGCAAGAATGAACTTGAAAAACCCTGCAACATAGGTAATGTTATGCCACACATCAGGAAACGCAAACAAACCAAACTGTCTTAAATCTTCTGTAGACATTTTGTTGCCATTCATTTCTATAGAAGCAAGAAATCCCTCCAAACCTAATATTATCAAAGACAATAATACCAGGTGAAGCCCTAATAAAATCCAGAAAGTAGGATAATGAATTAATTTACGGAAAGCTATTTTGTGGAGTCTTATCATTTTTGTGAGGCCAATAAAGCTAAAAAATCTTTTTCTAAGTTGCTGTTACGTACAGAAAGATGGGTAATTGCTATTCCTTCTTTGGTCAGTACTGTACTTAAAGAGCCTGCATCGGTATAGGAGGGATGTTCAAAAACCAACATTTTTCCCTCTCTCGTTATTTTTCCTTCCCCTGGGATTTTTTGTAAAACATCTTCCAGTGCAAACATGTCAACAGCAGCTACTTCTATGGCACCCCCACCCGTGAGTATTCCTTCTACAGGTCCGGCATAAAGCTTCTTTCCTGATTTTAATACAGCCACGTGGGTACATACCCTTTGCACTTCATCTAACAAATGGCTGGCAAGAATCACCGTAATTCCTTCTGCTGCAATTTCTATAATTAAATTTCTTATTTCAGCAATTCCCTGCGGATCGAGTCCATTGGTAGGCTCATCCAGAATTAAAACAGCTGGATTTCCTAAAAGTGCTGCAGCTATCGCCAAACGCTGCTTCATCCCCAGAGAATATGCTTTAAAAGGATCACCGCTTCTGGTAGTCAATCCAACTTTCTCCAAAACCACGGGAATGTTACTTTTATCGGCGCCCTTGATATCAGCAATTAATTTCAGGTTTTGTATGGCCGATAAATAGGGGACAAAATTGGGATGTTCTAAAATGGCACCAACTTTCTTACGGTGATCTGCAGTAGGTTTCTCTCCGAACCATTCATAAGACCCGGCCGATTGGTGAATCACTCCTAATATAATCCCTAAGGTCGTTGTTTTTCCACTGCCATTTGGTCCCAAAAGGCCATAAACATTTCCTTTGTTGATGGTTAGGTCTAAACTGTCCAAAGCCTTTAAACTTCCGTAGTTTTTGGAAAGGCCGGTTATTTTTATTACTGTATCCAAATTAATGATTTCAAAGTTGAAATTGGAATTATACCCAGGTGCCGCTTATCCCTGATTTTATTAGTCCAATATTTGTACGAGTTTAAAGTTAGTGGAGCAACAAAACAAACTTTCATGAAAATAATTATAAAAAAATGTAAAGTTCAAGGTTCAAGGTTCAAAGTTCAAGGTGGAGCAGTCTGGGCTGAATGTGGACTTCCTAAGTTTTGTCTTCAAATAGCAGATGCTTTCTTAAGCTTTAAAACTTAAACAGTACGTCCCCTCGTCATTATAAGTCAATTTTTTCCTTTTCGAAAAAAATTGATGCGGCAATCCCCTGGAACGGAGAGCAGACCTTTTTATTGGGGGA
>CAMPJM010000516.1 GCA_946886805.1 uncultured Flammeovirgaceae bacterium
AATAGTACAACTTGTAAGTATATATACTATAAGCTTAAAAAAGGTAACCAATTGATTTAATTATTTTTATAAAAAAATCGGGGCAGATCGGTGAGGGAAAGATTGAGAAATTTTAAGAAGTAAAGCTTTTGCTTAATTGATGGAATTTGGGAATGGAATAAAAGGAGGAAAATTTGCGACTTTCCTCCTCATTCTGTTGATTTTGCTTTAAAATATTACCAATTATAATTTTTCAAATACAAACTGAGACATCATATTATATAGGTGAAGACTCGTATTGCCCCCATAAATGCTATGATTTCTATTTGGATAGTAAAAAGTTTCAAAACTCTTATTGGCTGCAACCAGGGCATTTACTAGCTCCACACTGTTTTGAAAGTGGACATTGTCATCTCCCGTACCGTGGATCAATAAATAATTCCCTTTTAGCTTTTCGGCATGGCTTAATGGAGAATATTCATCATAGCCTTCCGGATTTATTCCGGGGGTCTTTAAATATCTTTCAGTGTAAATTGTATCATAGAAACGCCAGTTAGTAACGGGTGCAACCGCAATTGCCGATTTGAAGACATCATTACCAATAAACAATGCCAGAGAAGACATATATCCGCCGTAGCTCCAACCCCAGATGCCTATCCTCGACTCATCTATATAGGGTAGCGACCCAAAAAACTTTGCGCCTTCTATCTGATCCCTGGTTTCAATTTTTCCGAGTTGTGCATAGGTGGCATGTTTGAATTCTTTTCCCCTGCCTCCGGTGCCGGTATTGTCGACACAAGCAACTATGTAACCTTCCTGAGCTAAATACTGAAACCAAAGTTCTCTTGATCCACCCCAGTCATTTAAAACTAATTGAGAACCCGGGCCGCCATAGACGTACATTAATAATGGATATTCCTTGTTCGGATCAAAATTAGCAGGCTTTATCATATAGGCATTTAAGGCAACCCCGTCGGAGTTTTCAAAAGAAATAAACTCTTTAGTGCCCAGCGAGAATTCA
Source organism: uncultured Flammeovirgaceae bacterium (assembly GCA_946886805.1). The sequence continues at coordinate 1,001 of CAMPJM010000516.1, forward strand.
TCCATTGTTTTCTGTAATGCTTCATTGTCTTCCAAAATCTTTACCAACTTCCCCTTGGGAGCAGTATAAAGGCTTACGTTTAATGGTGTAGTGACGGAAGAATGCTCCTTTATATAATATTTAAAGTCAGGGCTGAAATTTATACTGTGGGTTCCGGCCTCATTGGTTAGTCTTTTCTTATTTTTCCCATTTGTTCCTATAGAATAAAGATGCCGTTCCAAGGGCGAAACTTCTGTGGAGGTGTAATAGAGCAAGTCCTTTTTTTCATCTATCCCCAAAAATCGATCTACTTCCCAATCCCCCTTTGTAATTTGCCTTACCAGGCTTCCGTCCATTTCGTGGAGGTAGATATGTTTGTATCCATCTTTTTCACTTGTTCTGATAAAATGTTCTTTATCATCTAAATATTTAAGATCATCTGTATTATTGATATCCACATACGTGTCACTTTCTTCAGTTAAAACTATATTGGTATTTCCTGTTTTAACATCACCGTGTAGGATTTCCAATTTATTCTGTAGCCTATTTAACCTCACTATTGAAAGCAGTGAAGCATCTTTTGTCCAGTATACACGAGGAATATACAAGTCTGTTTCTTCACCCAAATCCATTTTTACTTTCTGCTTATTGGATAGGTTATAAACAGCTATAGCCACAGTTGAATTGGTTTCTCCAGCCTTAGGGTATTTGAATCGATAGTCGATTGGGTATAAACCATACCAAATCTGCATATTATATTCCTTAACCGCACTTTCATCAAAAATATAGTAAGCAATCTTTTTTGAATCTGGTGCCCAAAAGAAAGCTTGGGCAAAAGCAAATTCTTCTTCATACACCCAGTCAGTGCTACCATTTATTATGTGATTCCATTTGCCATCTGTGGTTATGGCAAATTCTTCCATTGTACTTAAATCTACATAATACAGATTATTGTTTCTAACAAAGGCTACTTTTGAGCCATCGGGTGAAAAAGTGGCGTAAGATTGTTTTTCGCCATCCGCTAATTTTTTTAAGGCTTTGCTTTTTAAGTCATATATATAGTAAAAAGCTTTGGAAGACCTTCTGTAAATACCCTCTTTTTGAGTAGCTAACAATAGTTGACTCTCATCAGCATTAAAGCTATAGTCATCTATTCTTACAGGCTCCGATTGCGCTTCGGGCAGCGTGTGACCATTCAGTACCGTATCTTTTGCTTCTCCTGTATTTATATCATATTTAATTATAAAGTCAGCCTGATCTTCAGAAATCAAGGAAGTGTAATATTGGCCATCATTCATCCAATTTATTACATCGATGCTTTCCGGCACAAAGGTTCTGTTTTTAAAAATCTCCTGAAGGGTTAATTTTGCTTTTTCTTGAGCCAAAGCAAAATTGTAAAGGCTTGTCCCTAAAAATAGAGCAAGTAATAATGAATTGAATCTGTAATGCATGTGATTGTTATTTTGAAACTTAAATATATGGCAATTATTTAAAATGAAGAAAAATAAGCAAACAATGCGCCAATTTTCTTGTATAAAGAGTAGGTTATAACACGTGTTTTATGGAGAAGAAATCATTTAAGGAATTAATAAAGGCAGAAAAGCCTGTTCTAGTGGATTTTTTTGCCACCTGGTGCGGTCCTTGTCAAACGCTCTCTCCAATTGTGGAAGATATTGCGGTGGAGTTGAACAATAAATTAAAGGTGATTAAAGTTGATGTAGATAAGAACCAGACGGCAGCAACGAAATATAACATTCGAGGAGTTCCTACGTTGATACTCTTCAAAAATGGGGAAATAGTCTGGAGAAAGTCTGGTTTATTAACTAAAAGGGATCTAACCTCCCAGATTAGCAACCATTTATAGTAAAGTAACAGTATGGTAAAACAGGAGGTGTTTTATTATCCGACTTTTTATTAAATTTTTTTATCAATTAAATATAACTAAACATTTTATCTTTATGAAGAAGTTTTCGAATTATTTTTTAATGATGTTTGCAGTGTTTGCTTTAGGCTTTTTAGCCTCTTGTGGAGATGATGAAGAGACACCGGTAATTGAGGGAGCTCCAAGCATTTCAATTGTTGGTGATCCAGATTTAACTTTTCAGGATGAAGCAGGAGAAACAGTATCTTTTACGGTAAAAGCAGAGGCCCCATTAGGCTTTAATACATTTAGGGTCACTAAATCAGTGGATGGGGACAATGATATCAGTTATTCGGACGAAATAACCAAAAACGACGACGAATATACAGGCAATAATACCTTGACGTATAACTTTACCTACACGCTACTAGGTTCTGAGATCGACAAAGCTGTTATATTCAACTTCCAGGTTGTCGATGATGAAGGCAATACTGAGGAGCTTGATGTGACAATAGACACCGAGGCACCAGCTGAAGAAACAGTTAGTGCATATGAAACTTTTCTTCTTGTTCCACCAGCTGGCGATGGATCTACCGAGACGTTTTTTTCAACTCAAGACGGAGAAAGATATAGTGTAAATGAAATAAATTCAGCAGATGGTACTTCGCCTAAAATTGATTTTGGATATTATTTTGGAGCTACAGATAAGGCGAGCTTAGCGTCACCTGCAAGTTTTCCAAAAGCTGTATATGACTTATCGACAAAAGGATGGGATCAGTATAACGAAACAATTTTTAGAACGACCGAATTATCCGTATCAGAGTTTGAGGAAATTACCGTTTATGATAATTCTGCCCTTTCCGCTGCATTTGAACTAGGTACGGCAACAACCGCAGAAGGTATAGTTACCCAATTAGAAGTTGACCAAATATATGCTTTCAGTACTGATTCAGAGAAAGTAGGAGGTGTCAAATTTGGACTAGTTAGGGTGATTTCAATTAAAGAAGGCGCTGGTACTGATGCAGGCGTTAATTTGGAAGTGAAGGTAGAGAAATAAAAAAGTTATATACTTCGCTCAGACTCTCCTTTTTCAGGGGACTCTGAGTTTGTTCATTGCAACTTGTAGACGAGTTAGAGAATGAATTGTTAATATTATAAAGGCTTTTTCCGCTAAGGG
>CAMPJM010000517.1 GCA_946886805.1 uncultured Flammeovirgaceae bacterium
CTATAAAAACTAATAGAATGAGAAACTTAATTTTTGCGGCAATGCTTTTTTTTGCTATAACATCATGTGATTCTCCCTCAAAAGGGCAAGCTGAAAATGAAAACCAACCCGTAGAACAAGGTAATTCTGCCGGGGAGGAATCGCATGGCCACAGCCATGACCCGGCCGACAGGGAAGTGAATGCAGACACCGCTGCTACTCAAATTTCAGAGGAAGCAGCAGCACATGGGCATTCCCATGATCAATAACCAAATTAAGTCCTGTAAAGGAAGTTGCGTCAGCATATTATTAAGATGCGACTCCCTTTTGCAGGCACAATTTACGTGGATGTCTATAATTGAGGAATTGCAGACGTACATCGAAAGGAAAGATGTAGTTTCCTATTAAAAAGAGTTAGGCGTAGTCATTGTGGCTATGCCTCAATCTTCATTTAATATTTTAGAGAAATACAGTTTGATAACAAAAAATCCGAGGGTGTAACTTGAACTCAGTCTGAATTATTCTCCATTATTATATAAAACATATTGAGAATTCTATAAAGGTATGCTTTTGCCTCCATACTATTTTTGCATTGATAAAATTAAACAATCAATTTTTATGAAGTTCCCATCTGTATTTCAAAGTTTGAAAAATTCGCTGTTCGCAAAGCTTTATACGGCTCAAACCATCAGTTTGTTCGGGGATGCGCTAACGTGGCTTGGACTTGCCTTATTGGCGTATAAGCTATCCCCCGAAAATTCCGCTGAAATCCTTGCCATAGCACTCACCTTACGTGTGACTGCTTTTGTTATTTTCTCCCCACTTGCAGGGGTGATAGCCGATAGGGTAAACCGGAAAAGTATTCTTGTAATCACCCATATTTTCCAGATGTTTATTGTGGCCCTCCTACCTTTTGTGGTTGAAATATGGCAATTATACGTTTTGATTTTTTCCATGAACCTTTTCAATGCTTTTTTTACGCCAACTTATAATGCTACTATTCCTTTGGTTTTTGATGATAAAAAGATGTATGGCAAAGCCATTTCCCTTTCCGCTTCCACTTATCAACTGTTGGGGGTGCTTGGACCGGGAATAGCCGGTGCCCTGGCGGCATTTATTGGCCTGCGGCAGATATTTTATCTTGATGCAGCCACTTTTTTAATTGCCGCTGTTGTAATTTTTACCTTGCCGGGGAAACTTCAGGTTTCGAAGAACCAGGAGGACGGAGCCGTGAAGAAAAATACGTGGAAGGATATCCAGACCGGGACAATTCTTCTTTTTAAAAACAAACATCTACGATTTGCTTTATTTATGCAGTTAGTGGCTTCTCTAGCCGGTGCCATGATCCTGGTCTGCACGGTTGGTTATGTGAAGGGGGATTTAAGCCTTGGGGAGGCTGCATATGGATGGGTGATGGCAGCGATGGGCGTTGGTGCTACCTTGGCGGCATTTTCCTTGGGAATAATCAATGAAAATATCAGCCGTACTTTGATGACTTTTATTGGTGCTTTGGTAGTGTCTCTGGTGATTATGCCTGGTAACCTGCTCTCTTTGCCCTTATTGATGATCGCTTGGTTTCTGGCAGGCGCGGCACAGAGTTTAGTGAATGTTTCCATGCAAACCTTGATTGCCGTAGGGGTTCCAAAGGAGGTTCAGGGAAGGGTTTATGGTGCGCACTTTGCCTGGTCGCATTTGTGGTGGGCCTTTGCCTATCCTCTTGCTGGTTGGCTGGAAAACGCCTTCAGTAGCAGTTATTTTTTGTATGCTGGGATTATAGGTTTTGCCATTCTGGTTGCTACCTTTTTAATTTTTTATCAAAAGAAAGTATTTTCTGTATAGTCAAAATCAAAATTAGAAAGCATGGACAGAAGACTAATAAAAAATCTGCTTATGAAGGGCATGGGAGATGAGTAGAAGGTCAATCATATTATGGGGAATCGTCGAGGTTGTGGTGGGAGGGTTAATTATCCGGCCTATAGAAATTTCAATTCACCTCCATGATGGATATGATAAGCCGGAATCGTGGCTAACTTATCTGGGCCAGGCTTATAACAATATTTTTTCATTTAATGGTTCGGGCCAGCTCTTTACGATAGTAATATCGGGATTTTTGGTTGCTGCTTTAATGATGATAGTTATCGCCCTAAAATCAAGATTACAGATCATATCAGGACTAACCCGTAAAAACAGAATTCTGAAACTGATCCAGAGAGGCAAAAGTAAACAAGTTGATTTCCAGTCTACATTGCTGTGGGATTTGAGACAACATAAGCCAGTTAAAACCCTGGAGTTGAAGATAGCCAAAAGAATTGCAGGATTTATGAATACGGATGGGGGCAATTTGTTTGTAGGGGTTAACGCTACTGGCCATCCTTTGGGATTAAAAGAGGATTACCAGATATTAAAAATCTCTGGAAGGGATGGCTTTAAGCAATATATTATGCAGTTGGTAAACTCAAAAATAGGTACCCTATACTGCTCTCTGTTAAAGATAAAATTTTACGAAATGGAGGACAAGGACATCTGCCACATCACGATAAGGCCTTCGGAATTCCCGGTATTTGTTTTTAAAAATGATCGACCTCATTTCTACATCCGTAACGACAAAGGTACAATTGAACTAGGTATGCCGGAAACCATGGAATATATAGAACTCAACATGAATTTCAAATGATTATATCATGAGAAATTTAATATTCATTTCCACAAGTGGTTTTCCGAAAAGATTAAACCGTGCAACATAAAAGTAACTACTTTCAAAACTTCTTAAAATAACTATAGCTAAATAGCGTTATCACTTCTTTCATACAATTTTTTTGTAATTGACAGCCAATTCTTTACCTTTGGTATTCGGATGAATAAAAAAACCTATATATTAAGTTTTTTACTGCTGGCGTATTCAGTAATGCTGGCGCATGCTTTCATTCCGCATCAACATACAGAGCGCAACTCTGAAGCCGCTCACCAACATGATCAGGGACACCCGCATCAGCATCCGGAAAGCGAAGATGATGGTAATGATGCTTCAAATATTTCTCTATTTCATGTACATAATTCAGGCAATGGAACTACTGAGGACTTTATAAGCCAGTCTACAAACTCCTGTTTTTCAAAAATAAACAAGAGTAGTTTGCTTATTGCCGTCCTCAATAATATTAATTTTAATAGTACAACCGTTACCAAACCAAGGCATCCTGACTTTTTAGGTCTTCTGGTTTTATCCGATCAATTTCAATCCTCCTTTACCCTCAGAGGCCCCCCTACTTTATAGGCACGCCCTGACCTTTCATTTTACTCAATAACATCAAGTATTGTACAAACCCTTAAATAAGGTTTGATACCTATATTTCTTGTGTATAAGAAAATTGATTTTTAATTGTCCCGATGCATATATGCATATCGGGAAAGCTTGTCCCGAATATTTCGGGAGAATGCCTGAGTTCGGTAAACCCGCATGATGAATGACTTTTGGTCTCAATATTCTCCGTAAGACTCCAGTCCGCAAGACTCCGAATTCTTTCGAAGGGTCTTTCAGGACATCCTCGATGGGTATTCCAATAGTTTATCGGCATTTCCTGTTTATCTATTTAAAAAAACATAATAAAACAATATAACAATGAAAAAAATATTCATTTCCCTTATCGTAATAGTGGCTTTTACATTAGGTTGTACCGAAAAAAAAGCCGGAAGCAATGAACACATGCATGAAGATGGTACTGTACATGAAGAGCATGCAACTGATGAACCGGTAGAGCAGGAAGAATTTGAGGTGGGTGAAGATACCACTGCCCAAGAAACGCACAGCCATGACGAAGGCAGTGATCACCAACATTAAAATCAGTTTAATCCTTATCCTCTTGAGGTTTTAAACCCCTCAAGAGGATTGTCATTATTTTAAAGCCTTACCAAATGAAATATATTTCAGTTGTTTTCCTCGGTGCAGTCGCATTGTTCAGTAGCTGTAATACCCAACAGAATGAAGGGTTGGAACCCACGGAGGAACTGCTCCCCTTAGTATATACTATCTATAC
>CAMPJM010000518.1 GCA_946886805.1 uncultured Flammeovirgaceae bacterium
TAATGTTCGATTCTTCATTTAGTTCTTTTTGTCGCAAGGCTAAATTTCTGTAAGAGTTTTCGGCCATTATTATTCCATTGTCCACGATAACCCCTATAGAGAGCGCTATTCCCGTGAGAGACATGATATTGGAACTTATGTCAAAAAGATTAAGCAGGATAAAAGAAATGGCAATGGTAATGGGGATTTGAATAACAATGCTCATCGCGCTTCTCCAATGGAAAAGGAAGATGATAACAATCAGTGAAACAACTATCATTTCCTCTATAAGTGTTGTTTTAATAGAACTTATTGCATCCTGAATAAGGCCGCTGCGGTCGTATACAATATTAAATTCCATGCCCTGTGGCAGGCCAAGGGCTACCTCCTCCATCTTCTCTTTCACATTGGTAATAACTTCATCAGCATTCTCACCATAACGCATCACAACTATACCACCCACCACTTCGCCTTCACCATTAAGATCAAAAATACCCAGCCGGCTTTCACCAGACATTTGTACAGTGGCTACGTCTTTGACCCTTACAGGAACAGAATTGACAGTTTTCAGCGGGATATTTTCGATGTCTTCGATATTTTCAATATATCCCGTTGTTTTGATGATGTATGCCATGTCGCTGAGTTCAAACTTTCGACCGCCAGCTTCATTGTTATTGGCACGCACCGCTTGTGTCACCTGAGGCACTGTAATATTGTAGTAAGTGAGTTTATTGGGATCAAGGGTAATTTCGTATTGTTTTTCAAAACCCCCGAAAGAGGCGATTTCGCTCACACCCGGTACATTTTGCAGTGCAAATTTCACATACCAGTCCTGAATGGCCCGCTGCTCGCCCAGGTCCATGCCGGGAGCATCCAAAGTGTACCAAAGAATATGCCCCACCCCCGTGCCATCGGGTCCTAATGTGGGGACTACATCTTCCGGGAGCATATTGCCAATGCTGCTTAGGCGTTCCAGCACCCGCTGTCTGGCCCAGTAGATATCCGTATCATCATTAAAAATGACATAGATAAAGCTCATCCCGAACATAGAGTTTGCCCGAACATATTTCACTTCGGGAAGCCCTTGCAGGTTGGTAACCAAAGGGTAGGTTATTTGATCTTCGACGATCTGTGGGCTTCTGCCCATCCATTCAGTAAAGACGATCACCTGATTTTCCGAGAGGTCAGGAATGGCATCGATCTTATTTACTTTTACTGAATAGGCTCCCCATACAAAAAGCACCGCGGCAATGAGCAATACCATCACCCGGTTTCTCAATGAGAAGGATATTATTTTTTCAATCATAGTATTTAGATATAGCAAAGGAGCATACTCCCTTGTTAAAAAAAGTTAACATAGAGGATAAGCTAATTCAAGCTTAGATTCACTAAAACTATGATCTATAAAAGAAAAGACTGATCAAGAAGGAAAATTTCCTGTTCAGCGAAGGGGGGAGAATTTGAATAAGCTGTTAAATAATCCTGATTTGAAGCATCCAGCAAAAAATCAAGTAGGCTAACAGCCACAAAATATAAAATATAAGGGGAAAATTCCAGACTTAGGTTAAGCTGGGAAAGTTGAAGTTCCGTTGTTTTGTCAAAACTAACTTCTTCATTGCAACAATCGTCGGCCATGTCCTGGTCGTCGCAACAGGACTCAGTTGAGCTATTAACAGAAACGGATTGCAAAATTTCGCCACAATAGTGCTTTGATATTGCCACTCCTGTAGTGGAGAAGAGCAACAGGAACACTAAGAATATGTTGAAAAACTTTCGCATAATTCGGCAATATTACTGATCAACGTTATTTTGTTGATAATGTTGGTAAATATAAGGATTAACTTTTAAATAGCTGCAATTACATCGCTGTTTATGAAGCAAACGCTTTTAGTTGAAACGCACCTGTTCTCTGGTATTCCAATTTCTTGATGTTTTTTGCTTTCAGTTTGGAGAAACTTTGGAAAGGTCAACAGGCTATTCTAAAAGTGCTTTCCCCGTCTAACTTACGGACTTTTTATACATCCTGAAAAACAAGAAAGGAAGAAAACCCAAGCTGAATGTGAGAACGCCTACAATAAGAAGGATATCTGCACCAGGATAATGCATAATCTTAAAAAGAACTGCCAGACCAGTTATTCCCACACTGGTGAAGCCTAATATAACTTTGAGTTTTTCGGTAAGTGCTTTTTTGAGCGTCAATTTATACCGGTCTATCGCCAACATAGGAATAAAAAGAAGGACAAAACCTAAAAATCCAAAAGTAGATAATTCACCTCCTCCCGGCCAGTGTAAAAGCTTGAAAAGGAAGCCTATGCTGACACTTATGGAGGATAATAATCCAATACTGTACATAACTTTTTTCATAATTATAATCTTTTTAGCGTTTATTAAAAATATCGTTTCTTGTTGTATTTCGTCCAAGCCATTGGGGCAGATTTGCTGCCATGCATTTAGTTTTGCTTCTTCAAATGATACCCCCTTCGTCATTTCGTGTTCGATGAAGCAGCAGAAGTGGTCCAACAAATCTTCTTTCAGTGCCTCGCTTGCTATTGCACTTTGCTGGATTTCAGTTTCCAGACTATTTATCTCTTGCTCGCTAAGCATTACTGAACCTTTAGATCAAACTGTGGAAAAACAAGTTGCTGGATTGTCTGCAAAAATTCCCGCAATTCTTCAAATTGAGCCTGCTTTTGCACCTGCCCTTTTTGGGTGATTTTATAATATTTTCGAATTCTCTTTCCGATATGTACGGTTTCCACTTCTACTAAACCATCATGCAATAATTTATGTAAAGCTGGATAAAGCGAACCTTCCTTTAACAAAATCTTTTCATTAGATAGCGCTTTTACCTTTTGCGTTATTTCGTACCCATACATTTTGCCGCCATCTGCCAAAAGTTTTAATATAATAGTAGAAAGTGTTCCCTTTAAAAGTTCAGTCGTATTCATAGCATAAATATAGAAAGAAAAACATTGCATCACAAATCTATGTATTATTTTTTTGTAATTCTTTTTAAAACAGACAGGTTAGGAAAAAGCAGAAAAAACGGTAAAAGAAAAAGGACCTAAAACACTGGGTGAGGGAAAGAATTTGGCTAAGTAAACTTTCATAACTCCACAGCCGCCGCATGTGTTCTCACAGCGGCAAAAAAAGAACTTGTCACCCGCCAGCTGGCGGGACTTGTTGCACAACTGCAGTGAGGTTTAATTAAACTTCGGCTTTCCAAATTCGCAGTACTGCTGGATTTTAACAGGTTTCCTCCTGAATGACAATAGGAACGGGCGTCATCCAAGGACCTTGTTGAGCATTGGCAGTGAGGGTACATTAAACCTTATCTTTAACTACCACAGCCACTTCATCCGCAATTGCAAAGTGACGTTACAGCGGTAGGTTTTCTTAATGGTCGTGTCCTTGGTAAATCCACATTGACTTTGTTTCGCCTGCTCGCTCAAAACCACACTTTTCATAAAAGTCTATGGCTTTCCCATCGGCAACTAAAATTTGTTGATGAAAATCACCGTATTTCTCTTGGAATTTATTTAGAATTTGTTTTCCAATTCCTTTTCCGTGATAGTCGGGATGAATAATAAGATGAGGGTAATAGACGACTAAATATCCGTCAGAGAGGGCATTTCCAAGCCCCACAAGTCTTTCATTATGCCAGGCAGTAATGAAAGAATGGGAATTTATTAAAGCTCTGAATAATTGGTCTGGCTTTTCAGCGGATGACCAGTGATTCGCCTTGTAAATTTCAAGAATGTCGTCTTGCTTAACGTCCTTAGTGTCCTTTATTTCAATGGTCATAAATGATTTTGGGGTTTAAAGTTTACCGCCAATGTCCAGATAAACGAGTGCACTCACAGCTTGCTAAAGGTAAAGCATTTCCTTTTAATCAAGAGTATCTACGAAGAAAGTAAGTGCATTCACTTTATCGTTTGTTGTGGGAAATTCCTTTTTCCCGCATCTTACGCAAATAAGCTTTAGTTTCTTCAAAGGTCATATCTTGCATATCTTGGTTCATCTT
>CAMPJM010000519.1 GCA_946886805.1 uncultured Flammeovirgaceae bacterium
TGGACCAGGTTGATGAAATTATTGGTCTTTTGTTCGTTTATTTTTTTTAGCTCCTTCGTCCTGTTTTCCACCTCTTGTTGCAAGTTCGTGTTCCAGTTCAAAAGGCGCAATTCAGAATCCATTAACCTATGGTGCTCTGCCCTAATTTGACGGATATGTCTCTTCAATTGAAATCCAAATAATAGTAAAAATCCAGTATTGGTGATAGAGGCTTCTATCGGTTGGCCTTGATTAAAGTAGGTAATAACAGGCAGGCCAATCCAGGGCGTTAAGCTTAAAAGCAATATTGCCAGCTCTGTTTTAGATCCTTTACTACTGAAATCATTGTTATATTTAAATTGAATAGCTTTTACTAAAGAATAAAAAACCCACAAAGCATATAATAACGGCAGGATAAGTAACTTTTGAGCAGTTGCCATATCATTTGATACAGCAAGAACGATTACAAAAACGAGATAAGGTAAAATTAAGAATAGGTAAACACCTTTGAAAGCATGAAATTTCATCTTCTCTAAGCCAAAACCTTTATAAACGTAATATGGAAAGTAACAAGGGGTAATAAATCCTGTAGCATAGGCAATTGTCATCTGCATAAAATACGATCCAGGTAGGGTAGGATCGGGCAATAAACCACCCGTTACATTATAAGTTATAAGTAAAAAGATCAGAATTATATTTAAATAGGTTATCTTATCCTCGGGCCTGGCCAATCTATAGATCAGCAGGTAGAAAAAAATTACTATTTCTATGCTTACAAAAACGAACGTGACAATATGCATTTCTGTCCCGGCTACCAACATTGGCATTATTGTTTAGCAATCTTCCTTCTAAGAAAAAATAATCTATAACTTAAATCCGTTTCATGGTAAATATCAAAGCCAAACTTCTTATACCAGGGTAAATTTTTCAGGGTAGAGGTTTCAAGGTATATCGGTCTTTTTTTTAGGCTGCTGTCTTCGATCAATTCATCCAGAAGTACACTTCCAATTCCCGTATTCTGACATTCAGGGGCAACGCCTATAAACCATAAGTAATACATCAAGTCTTTCGGTTGTATTTTCTTTATCAAGGATTCCCTGGTAAGCGTTTTTTTTATGTTTTCTACACCTACACATGAAAGGATCAATTTTACATCCAGCAATATGGATTTAATGGTAAGCTTCTTTTTGTCCGGGTACAATACCAACGCACAGCCTTTTTTATCATCGGACAAGAATACGTCCCCGAATAAATAACATACTTCGAAAGAATAATCCATCAGGGCTTTTACCCTCTTTAGCCTTTTTTCATCTTGCTTTACAATGTAGTTGACACTTTGATTGGTGTCAAAAGATTTGGTAAGGATATCTACTATCAAATCCTTGTCGTTGTATTTTGCCTTTTCCATAGAATTGTTTTATTTAATTAAAAAAATGCTAAAAGGTTTGCCTTGGGTTAAGCCATAAAAAGATACCCGGTTAATAAAGCACATCAATATTGCCGTTGTACGTGGTGTTGTTCGTGCAATTTTGTAGCCGTAAGCTGTATTTATATGTCCCTACCTGCACTAAACTGCCGTTGCCGTTGACTCTGCCGTTCCAGGAAATGTCCCCACCCAACAATCCCAGATGGCCTGAGTTAATAGTGGCTGATGCCTGGTACAGTATGTTGTTGCCAAGCGTTCTTACCGTTAGATTATAATAATAAGCATTGATGGTCCCATAGCCATTGTTCCCATCCGCAACGATCCAGGTATCGTTATAGCCGTCACCATTCGGGGTAAAAACATTTGGCCTGAATATGTCAAAACTGCCCAACAGTACGCGCTGGACTGTCTCAGAATCGCTGCCAGAAGAACTGGTGGAATTATCGCTTACTAAAACCGTAAAATCCGTGGTTTCATCCAACCCCACCTGGATAGTTCTTACATTGTTGGGGCCGGGAAAAGGGATGCCGGGAGTAGAAATAGACCAGCTGTAGCTATAGTTTCCCGAACCGTTCTGTACCTGGGCTGTCAATGTCCTGGTGCAGGAGTTGGCTGTGGTTCCTGTTTGACTGATTGATACACTTAATTGTGCATGCGCTAATTGCATCCCAAATAAAACCTGAATCACGAGTATTGCCAACATTGTCCTAGATTGGGAAGTATATGACCCAATGTATAAGTTAATTTTTGTTTTAAAATCGAAATAGTACATAGTTTTCATAGCTTAAGGAGTAAAATTTATAATTATTTATTTTCTTTAATATTCAAACTTATCCCTGTCTTTAATTTTAAAAGCTGGGGATTAGAATCCATGATCACTTCATTAAGGGGAGTGAAATAGGAAATATAATCAGGCTTAAAAAACACGCTAACGGATTTGCTAAGGTTATACCATAACTTCAGCCCTAATGTCCCTCCCCACAAGAATTTATTGTTCTCCTCGACAAAATAATCCGTTGCCTTATCCTCTGCATTGAAAAATCCCGTGTTTTCCTCTTGACGGACCAAGAATTCTGCGGTAAATCCAGCAGAGAGATAAAGGGAAAATTTTCCTGATTTAAAAAGCTGATAATTAACATCTACAGGAAATTCTGCATAAGACAGGCAAACAGTGGTTTTTTCCGGAAATGGAAAAGGGTCCTCAGGGTTGTTTATCTTATAATTATAGTCCAGGTAGTAACTTTTTGTTGAAAAGAGCAGACCTATGGAGGCTGATATTTTTTCGCCCGGCCAAAATGTTGTTGAAATACCTGTACTGAAATTTTTTCCTGAATAGTATTTTTGATCCCTGTTCGGCCTCTCCTTGAAATTAAATCCAAAGCGATCGTAAGAAGCCAACAGCCCTACTGCAACCCTTACTTTTTTTCTTCGACGATCATCGAATATAGGTCTTTGCTTAAGGTATTTAATCGTTGCAGCTTCATTCAATATTCTACTGAATGATTTTAGATCCCTATTATCAAATGGGTTTATAGGCTGTAAGCTTTTAAGTGGTGTGCTTTCAGTAGGGGTATAGCTATCATAATAGACTTCGGATGCAGGATCATACTGCTTATTCTTTATGTCATAAACCTCTTTCGGTTGTCTCGGGAACGCCCTTTCATTGAACGGTTTTTTCCTAAGCACTATATGCTCATCAATAACCAGGTACATTAACCCCGCTTCTTTACAAAGCAGATTGATAAAATAAAGGAGCGGTAAATTGAAAGCTTTAATGCTTACAGTCGTGTCTTGAGGAATATTATCTACGCTATAGGAAAATTTGATTTTATACACAGAACTTATATGGTCAAGCAGGTTTCCAAGTGTGATACTTTCAAATGAAAGGGTTACCTTTTGATCAAGTACGCCAGATTGAGGATAAGCTTTGGTTGAAAGGGCCAATAGAATGTATATTACTGTAAATGAGAAAATGGTCTTTTTCATGAACTAAGGGTTTTTTTCACAACCTTTACCTGTTATCAAATACTGTCCCTTTTGATATTGGAATTCAACATTCAGTCCAAAGGATAATACCTTCAGGACCTTTTCCAGTTTATCGTTCTCAAATGTCCCGGTAAACCGGCAGGCCAATAGTTTATTATTCTTTACCTTAAATGATACCTCATAGTAATCTTCCAGAATAGCCAGGATACTCTCCAGATCAGTATTACTGAATTGAAGCTTTCCTGTTAGCCAAGCATTAAAATTTGGGTTTGTATTAATTGATTTGGAAATATCCTGCTGATGGCGGTGGAAGGATGCTTTTTCTCCTTGATCGAGCTTTAAGCTATCTAAGTCATTGTAAACTTCGACTGTCCCGAAAGTAACGATTACTTCAGTGCTATCTTTAGCCGGGTAAGCTTTAACATTAAATGAAGTCCCCAGCACTTTAACAGAAGCATTTTGGAGGTGTACAAAAAAGGGTTTATTTAGATCCTTGCTTACCTCGAAGAAAGCCTCCCCCTTTAAATAAGCTTCTCTTTTCCCCGATACCTGCTGAAATGAAAAGGAGGTATTTTTATTCAAATAAACCATGCTGCTATCAGGCAACAATA
>CAMPJM010000520.1 GCA_946886805.1 uncultured Flammeovirgaceae bacterium
TCCATCAATTTTACTTCTCTCCTTCGTGACCTTCTTGTTTTACCATTTTATTATAAATACCAAGGAGTAAAAAAGGTGCCGACCACTGCCCTACAAACAGGGCTGATTCATCTTTTTTAAGCAATTTCAATGTTAAAGATGCAGCCATAGCACCTAAAGATGCCCATAAAAATATGTCCGATGGGAGTTTTGCAGTTTGCTCTTCTATCGCTCTTGCTACTTTCCCTTCTCTTTGATCTGCATTTCCATTTGCAGTTTTTGTTTTTGGATATGTTGCTGTAGATTCCATAATAAAAAATGTATTTAAATGATTAATTGCCTTTAGAACCTCCCAAAAAATAAATTGTTTTTTTTGTCCTATAGTTACCACGCATTTTTATAGGCTAGTTTTCGCACTATATGTTTCACCCTCCTTCTTTAATCACCTTACTTTTGCTGGTTTAATTTCATTTATGGATCTACGGTTAAAAGTTGGGGTCGGCCAGAAAGGTTCGGGCGTAAACCGATACGTTACCGTTCATGAAATTTTTTACCACAACTTCAAAATATTGCCTGTTTCAGTTAGTGCAACCAAAGCCTTCAATTTGCCTTCGGCTCCGTCGAAGGTGTGGGCAAAGGATTTAAATCAAATGTAACAAGCCTATCTTTTAATCTGCCTTTCATACACCTCTATCCACTCTTGTACAGACACTTTTTGGATCAACTCGCCTATCAAAGTAAATGGTATCTGGTCCATCTTTTTAAATCGAATGCAACTTTTTCCCATGTCTAACTTCGAATTATAATTGCCAGTATATTCCTTCATGAACCAATCATATAAGGTAGGTATGGCATAAAGACCCATGTGATAAAAAGAAATGAAATTTTTTTGGGAAGCAAGGCTTGCAAAAGGTAAGGGCAATTCTGGATTACAATGATATCCATGAGGATATAATGTATGTGGCACCACATAACCAATCATCCCATAGCTTAAACATTCCTGAAATCCAGGTGGCAGGTTTTTGATTATTATGTTCCGCAGCGAGACCAGAGAGTCTTTGTGCTTTAATGGCGCTTGCTGTAAATAATCGTCAACTGTTTGGATGTTATTTTGCATATCAGCTAATTTCGTCACTGAAAGTATAAAATGAAATTATCGTAGATCAGCATTAGTCGAAAATAATACTTCAAATTGAAGTGCTACAATATACCAATTTTATGCTATACTTTTTTCATTTCACTATAGTACCAGGCACTTATGGTACCAACAAGACCTCCCATTAAATGAGATTCCCAGGAAATACCAGGTGTAGTTGGTAAGATTCCATAAAAAATCCCCCCATATAGAAATACTACTACCAAAGCTAGCAGAATAGATTTAAAATCTTTTCGGAAAATCCCAAAGAATATAAAAAAGAAAGCGAGGCCGTAAATAAGGCCACTGGCACCAATATGAATTGCCGGTCTGGCAAATAACCATACCAAAATCCCGGTAAAGAAATAACAATGGAAAAAAACTTTGCCAGCAATTTTTTCATAAAACATGTACAGTGCTGTTCCCAAAAATAGGATGGGAAAGGTATTGGACACCAGATGCAACATATCACCATGAATAATGGGCGCAAAAATGATTCCTAGTAAGCCAACAAGAGTTCGCGGAAATATACCCAGTATACCAAGATCTACTGCAAACGTAATTTCAAAAAAGAAAATCATCCAAATTAGGATGACGAATCTCATGGGTATGCCAAAGCTTTTACTTAGGAAAAATGAGTTTTGGGTCATGAATAGTTAAAGCAATTTTTGTTTGCAGATTATAATCGGGTAAAATTACATTTAAAAGTTTAAAATAAAGCAATTCATAAATGAGGTCATTTCAATTCAGGATAGTTAATCATAGGCAAATCAATAAGCTTGGCTTCTTCGTAACCCACTGGAATAAATCCCAAGATTCCCCCTGAGGACTCAGCAATTTTTTTAGCAAAGTCTTTTATACTTGCATAAAATTGGACTGCGAACTTGAATTCTAAGCGAGTAAGTATTTCGTTAATGCTACCCAATTCCTGAACAATATAATACTGTCTGAATTGCGTATTTTTAGGAAACTGGCAGATGATTTCACTTAATTGCTGATCGAAAATCTCCCTGACCTGATCATAGTATTCTGTTAGGATTTCTCTTGAAGTCACTTTTTTCAACCGGGTAAGCGAACTAGCTTCTTTTATTTCGATGCTATCTATATCGCTATCCGCACCCGCAATAAGAACTGTAACCAATGCGGGAACTTTTAAAAGGAGATTATACTCCTTGTCGCTTAAATTATGAAATGCTTTTATCATTAATTTTTTCAATAAATTAACAATAATCGCATTCCATTATTTTAGCAAATTAACTAAATTTCTGTAGCTGTAGGAAAATCTTTATAATTTGATATTTTTTTCAACTGTAAATTATGGTGGTCCATGTGAGCAATCAGAAAGGCAAGCGTTTGACTGATGTTTAATTTACCGCTTCTGGGATGGAAAAATATAAAATTATGCATTTTGCTTGCAGGAAAAGAGTTTAAAAAGGCTTCCATTTCTTTCCTTAGTTTTTTCCATTCAGCTAATAGGACTTCCCTGCTTTTTGTTTCCGGTATCACTACCTTGGTAGGAACCTTAAATTTTAGAGGACTTTTTAAGGCTATCTTTAGTAGTAAAGAATTAATTGCTGCTATTATTCCTAGTTTTTCATCCTTTCTGGAGAAGTCAAAGCCTTTCACAAAATGTAAAGTTTGAGCCTCTACTTTTATAACATGATCCATAACTTCTGCCAAATTCCATTCTTCACCTTGTGAGTAATTTAATTGCTCCACAGAATGATTTCCTATGAATTTAACATAGAAGTTTTTTTTCTCCTCGAGCGTTAGAAATCTATTTTTTAGATCGGGATGCATATATTAAATTGTGTTGTGAGCTTTGATAAAATCCCTTACAAAATAGGCTAGTGCTTTTCCCACATACGCCTGCTCATGTATTTGACTGGTAGGGGCTCCTTCGGAAAGATGAAAATATATGGGCTGGTGTTTGGTAGTAAATGTCGTGATAAAATGCCTTGCCTGCTCAATTGTCATGCCAGTTGGCGTAAAAGCACTGGCAGACATATTACAAATACTATCAAGGTCGAGTTCCAAACCTAATGGCTCTTTCTTATTGTCGAAGAAATTACTGGCTTTTTGGAATTCAGCTTCTAAATCCATAGAAGGCTCAAAAATAGAGTAATCTACAGAGGGCAATGCATCCAATTTTTGCAATGTCGATTCTGAATTATAGTCCTCATGCAAGCCAAGGACATAGTAATTTTTAAGGTAGCCATGTTCAAAAGCATAGCTAAAGCCGTTGCCGCTATGCCGTCCTTCTAGAATTCTGAAATCTGCATGTGCATCGCAGTTTATACAATTAATGCCGTTTTTAAATCTAGGTACCTGACAAATCCCTTTCAAAATAGGGAAAACATTGTTGTGCCCGCCCCCTATTATTATCGGAATCAATTTAGCTTCGATTATTTTTTTGATTGTCGGATATATAAGATCATCCAGTTGGGAACAGAGACTTCTTAATTGGACAAAATAATCCGGACTTCCATATTCAAGCCTGTCCGCTTCTGCTTGTAGTTCATCTGTATAAATATTTCCAATGCATAATATTTCTTCGCCAGACACGTAGCGGTTGCTTTGCATGTTCAAAAAACTATTTAAAAAACAATTCCATGCCCTTTCTGCTCCTCCCCTGCCAAAATTTGCCTTTATTCCTATACTTTCAGGAATGCCAAGTAAGGCATATTTTACACCTTCTCCTGCATATTTTTTAAGATCGTCAAGATTATCTCCATTGGTAAAGCATAGAATATTTTCACCAATTTTGCTTTCTCCTGCTCTGTCAATGGTCTTTCTAAGAAGAATTTCTTTATTCAAAAATTTCATCGGTCCCGGTTAATTATATACCATTAATCAATGGTTGAGAATTTTAAAAATATCTA
>CAMPJM010000521.1 GCA_946886805.1 uncultured Flammeovirgaceae bacterium
CAACAGTTTTCTTGCAGCAATTATTTTTTGTATACTAACATTCTTCGGTTGTTCTTCTAATAAAAATGAGCAAAAAGAGCAATCGGCAGAGAATCCGGAAATTGCTGTTGTGGAAACTGAGCCTGAAGATGAAGCACAAACTGCTCCGGAGCATGGCGTTGGCCCAGTAGAATCTGTGGATCTTACGGACGAAATAGATGCAGAACTTGCTACAACAGGTGAGGGAATTTTTCAAACCAAGTGTGTAGCTTGTCATAGTTTCGATCAAAAATTGATTGGCCCTCCTATGAAAGGCGTAACAGAGCGAAGAAATCCGGCCTGGATTATGAACATGATTTTAAATCCGATGGAAATGACGCAAAAAGACCCGATTGCTAAAGCTTTGCTTGAAGAATATGGCGCTCAAATGGTGAATATGAATGTAACTAAAGAAGACGCCAGAGCAATATTGGAATACCTTAGACAACAGGATAAACAAGGATAGTCTCAAGAGACCTTTCAAGTTGTAAATCTTAAAGGTTTCAAAAATATAGCAAATTCTGACACTAAACGTCCGGATAACTGGACGTTTTTTATTTTTCCTTATTCCATTCTACCATTGTTCAGTAAACATTTTGTTGATATTCGTCTTCCTCACTCTCCAGCTTAACCACCAATTTATTAAACATATATTCTTTTTGATGCTTCTAAAAGTGTAATATAATGACCCAACCTTGTTAAACAAATCCTCTAAATAAAATAATCAAGCAGCCTTAACTATCTTGAAATTTGTCGCGCACATAAGTTATTTCGGTCTTGCCGTGTGGGGAAGGGTTCCCGTTCTTGTCTAGATTTACAAACACAAGCTTTTCTATTACTAAAATAGATTTTCGGTTTAGTTTATTTCGAACCTCACAGCGCAAGGTAAGAGAAGTTCTGCCGAAATCCGTCGCTGTCATACCCATTTCTATTATATCCCCTATTTTTGCTGAGCTTACAAAGTTGATCTCTGAAATGTATTTCGTAACAACTTTGGGATTGTCCAGTTGAATAATAGCATAAATGGCTGCTTCCTCATCTATCCATTTTAACAAGCTGCCACCAAATAAAGTACCATTGGGATTCAAATCTTCTGGCTTAATCCATTTACGGGTATGAAAATTCATAGTTTAATTTTTAATTATGAATACGGGATTTGATATTAATGGATTTACTTTTTTCAACCTTCCAATTTATTTACGTCGCGGGCACAAAAAATTTTCCATGAGTTCCGCCTCGTTCCTTTAAAACTTTCCTTTTCTATAGTGGTTATTAAAGTTAATATACGGGACGATGATATTTTCACAACCTGATTTTTTGAGCTAATATATTGAACATGGCACTTACCAAGTATAAAGAAAAGCGTGATTTTAAAAAAACACCAGAACCTACCGATAAGGCGTCAAAAACAAAAAAGAACCTTCGCTTTGTCATCCAAAGGCACCAGGCCCGTCGCTTGCATTATGATCTAAGGCTGGAGATGGAAGGGGTTTTAAAAAGTTGGGCAGTCCCAAAAGGGCCATCAATGAACCCTGAAGATAAAAGGCTAGCGATGATGACCGAAGACCATCCCTATAAATACGTAGACTTTGAAGGTGTAATTCCCGAAGGCAATTATGGGGCAGGAATAATGGACGTTTATGATGAAGGAACTTACCATGCTCCCGGAATAACCGACAAAAAAAAGAGTGAAAAAGAATTATTGAAGGGCTTGGAGGAAGGAAACTTAAAATTTGAATTGGAGGGAAAGAAGATAAAAGGAACATTTGCTTTGGTAAAGATGAAAGGCAAACAAGACAATGCCTGGCTGATGGTGAAGAAAGACGACGAATTTGCTGTCGAGGAACCTTATTCGAGCGAAGATTACCTTGACGACCTTACCTCGGTCAAAAAAGGGCTAAAAAAAAGAGATAAAAAGGATTCGAAAAAAGTTAGTAGTAAGTCTAAAAGCAAATCAAAAAGTAAAGGCACCAAGGAGGCAGAGATTCCTACCCAAGCCATGCCACATAACATAAAACCTATGTTGGCCAAAATCAAAGAGGAGCCGTTTGACAACGAGGACTGGCTTTTTGAATTGAAATACGATGGTTATAGAGCAATTGCCGAGATTGGAAAAGGGGAAGTAAACATATATTCCCGAAATCTTAATTCATTTAACTCAAAATTTAAACCTCTGGTTAAAAAGCTTCAAAAGCTTGGCCATGAAGCTGTTTTGGACGGTGAAGTAGTGATCTTAAATAAAGAAGGAAAGCCGGAATTTCAGTTGCTCCAGAATTTTCAAAAAACACGGAAAGGAGATCTTCATTTTTACGTATTCGACCTACTCTATTTAAACGGCTATGAATTATTTGATCTTCCTCTGATAGAAAGGAAAAGGTTTTTAAAAGAAATAATCAGTGAGCTAGATGACCCTGCTATCATTTATAGCGATCATATTTTTTCTGAGGGTGTTTCATTTTTTAAAGAAGCTCAAGAAAGCGAAATGGAGGGTATTATTGCCAAGAAAGCGGATAGTACTTACCATACCAACAGCCGCAGTAACAACTGGCTTAAGGTTAAAACCTCGATGCGGCAAGAGGCAGTTATAGCCGGTTTTACAGAACCAAGAGGGTCTAGAAAAACTTTCGGAGCGTTGGTACTGGGCGTCCACGATAAGGGAAAACTGCAATATATCGGGCATACCGGGGGAGGATTTAATAGTGCAAGTTTAAAAGCAATAATGGAAAAAATGACACCTCTTATTCGTAAAACTTCTCCTTTTCCAAATAAAATCCAAACCAACACACCTGTAACCTGGATAAAACCCGAACTGGTTTGTGAAATTTCTTTTTCAGAATGGACAGAAGATGGCAGTATGAGACATCCTATTTTTCAAGGCTTAAGAGAGGATAAAGGGGCAAAAGAAGTTGTGAGAGAAGCACCGGACGAAATCCCCGACGGAAAAAAACTAGAAAATAAAAAAGAAAAAGCCACAAAGAAATCGGATGGCACTAGTAAAACTAAAAAAGCTAAAGAAGCAATACCCGAACCATCCACAAAATCAGAAAAGCCAAAGAAAACCGAAAAAACAGAAAAGAAAAGTAGTTCAAAAAATGCTTTACCAAAAATTGCTAAAGGTGATAGGGACAAAGAGGTTGAGCTTGATGGCCGTACCCTTCAGCTTACTAGCCTGGATAAAGTCTACTGGCCGGAAGAGGGTTATACAAAAGGCGATGTAATCCAACATTACCTGGAAGTATCCGAATTTATACTCCCCTACCTGAAAGACCGACCGGAAAACATGTTAAGACATCCGAATGGGATTGGAGAAAAGGGATTTTTCCACAAAGATGTATCTGAACTAAATATGGAATGGCTGGAGACTGTGGAAGTGTACTCTGAGTCTAACGACAAAGACATACAATATCTGATTTGTAACAATCAGGCTACGCTCACCTATATGAATCAATTAGGCTGTATAGAAATAAACCCATGGAATAGCCGGGTGCAGTCCTTGGAAAATCCCGATTGGATTGTGATTGACCTTGATCCCGCTGACAATACATTTGACGAAGTAATCGAAACAGCTTTGGCGGTAAAAGAAGTCCTTGACAAAGCAGGAGCCGAAAGTTTTATAAAAACCTCTGGTTCATCTGGTATGCATATTTTCATCCCTATGGGGGCGAAATATGATTACGAACAGGCCAAAAACTTTGCTCATGTAATTGCACAACTGACCCACGAAAAGCTTCCAAAATTAACAAGTTTAAAAAGAAGTCCGAAAGAGCGGAAAAAGCAGATCTATTTGGATTATTTACAAAACAGAAAAGGTCAAACGCTCTCGGTAGTCTATAGCGTAAGACCAAAACCGGGTGCTACGGTGTCTACTCCACTAAAATGGGAGGAAGTAAAAAAAGGCTTGCACCCTTCTCAGTTTACGATTAAAAACACGACGAAAAGGCTTAAAAAGCATGGTGATTTGTTCAAAGGGAT
>CAMPJM010000522.1 GCA_946886805.1 uncultured Flammeovirgaceae bacterium
AACCACCAGGCATCGATCCCTTTGGAATAAAGTTTTTCATTCATTTGTTTCCAAAAAACTTCCCTGGCCTCAGGATTATAAGCATCATAAAAAGTAGATACATAACCTTTCCCTATCCAGTCCCGCTGTTGGTTTTTTATATTTTGCGTATACAGCAAGCCTTTCTCATTAAGTTCTTTATAATTTTCCGTCCCTACATAAAATTTGGGCCATACAGAAATCATAATATGAGTGTTGTACTTCTCATGCAGGGTTTCAATCATTCCTTCAGGGTCGGGAAAACGTGAGGCATCGAATTCATGGCTCCCCCATTGATCTTCTTCCCAATAGGACCAATCTAAAACTATATTATCCAGCGGTATATCCCGCTCTCTGAATTCAGCAACGGTTTTAATTATTTCATCCTGTGTCTTATAACGTTCTCTGCTTTGCCAAAAACCCATAGCCCATTTTGGCATCACCTGCGCCGCACCGGTCAAGGTTCTGTAGCCGCTAATTACCTCGTCCAGATTTTGTCCGTTTACGAAGTAATAATTGACTGCCTTACCTGCTTCAGAGGCAAAACCAACTTTACTTTTTGCCGCCTCGTCTTGTGGCGTTAGAAAACGCAAGGCAATATAAGATTCACCTCCATCGGGATCCCATTCTATTTTAATGCGATGCTTTTTATTTTTGCCCAAAGCATGTTTAAAAACAGCAGGTCCAGGATTCCAAGCCTCTCTCCACTTGTCCAACAGTAGCTTGCCATCAATCCATATCTTTACATAACCCGCAGAATGCAGGAGAAACGTATGATCTCCTTTAACAGCACTTTCTATGAATCCATTCCATGTTACTTCTCCGCCGGCCATGGAGTAGCCTTCGGGAAGTTGTTTTAGGGAACTTAAAAATTCATAATCGATAACATTTTCCTGCTTTGCAATAGGTGCCTTTCCTGTTTTCGGATCAAAATTGTATGTGGCAGTCAAGCCGCCTGGCTTATCATCTTCCGAAAATAGTTTGAAAGCAGAAAGTGGCTGATACTCTCTAATGTCTCCAAATTTGGTAATGGCATTATTATCCCATAAAATCCCGTATTTTTTACTGGAAACAACAAAGGGAACAACAGCCACACCGTTATATTGCGTTAAATCAACCTGATATCCGCGGTAATTCATTAAAGCTGTTTGGTGTTGTCCCAATCCGTAAAAAGCTTCTTCATCGGCAGCGGAGAAATAGGTACCAACAGGAAGATTTTCATTGTACGGCAAGGATTTTCTAACGGAAGCAGCTACTTCTTCTGTGAGCAGCTTGCCGTCTTTGTCTAAAAATTTAACAGCTCCGGTTGACGCAGAAACCAAAACCTGAAGTCTATCTGTATTTATAATAAGGTCATCTCCTTTTTCGCTGAACTGCCATTCGGATATGCCTTCAATATCATCAACAATCATCAAGCTATTTATCTCAGGCGCTTTATTTCCATCTCCTGAAATGACCTGTATAATATCATCAGAAATCACCCTTATTTTCACAAACTTTTTCTTTCCGGATACTTCATCTTCTAAATGTACCACCACACCATCCTTAAGTTTCTCGTAATTCTTTGGTGCTGAAAAAGCAGTTGAAAAACAAAAAACAAAAAGAAACAAAAACAATAAATTCTTAAGTCCCATCAGGTTCTAAACATTAACTAAATTGATAAAATCATCTAAATCGATTGCATGAAAGTAGAGAAAGGATTGTATTTCGAATGTCTTAAATGTTTCAAACTTGGGGTTAAAATGTCAACACCACCGTAACTATCTGATTTTCAGTACAAAAAAAATCTATTTTCGAGGAGAATTTATGAAGCTTAAATAAGAGACATGGCATTAATCAATAAATCACGCCCTAACCGACTATGCATTTCAAATTTCGCAGGAAGGGAATAATTAAAAAATTTCAATAAAAATTTCTATGCAACATCAGTGTCATCAAGAGTTAAATCAAGAACAAACCAAGATCCTTTCCCATAACAGGTGCGGAGGCAAGCCCTATTGCCAGGATGATAATAAGATTTGCTGCAGCCTTGTTTGTTATCGGCCTGCTGTCGGAACAGCTTGCTCCGTATTTTAGGTGCCGGGGAGGATCCCTCGCAACAGCCCCTTCACTAAATTTATACATAATATATACACTAACTTATCCTACAGAATCAATAAATCTATGATTTACAATGAAAAAATTTATGTATTGCCTATATAAATGTAGCTTTGCGGTTAGAAAAAGACTCAAGTCAAAATTTACAAATAATGCTTTCCATTAATAACTTATCCTACTTCATCGGCGGTAGGGCTCTCTATGAAAACGCTTCACTGCATATTAAACCGAAAGATAAAATAGGGTTAATTGGCGCGAACGGAACAGGGAAATCAACGCTTTTAAGATTGATCAATGGTGAATTTCAACCCGATGGCGGGGAGATAAGCAAAAGCAACGATTGTACATTGGGCTTTTTAAACCAAGACCTTCTATCCTACCAATCTGAAGACAGTATTTTAGATGTTGCCATGGAAGCATTTAAGGAAGCTGTAGATATTCACCATCAGATTGATAAAGTACTTCATGAGATGGAGGTAAATTATCATGATAAATTAGTCACCAAACTAACAAAGCTTCAGGATCAATTTGAAGCTTTGGACGGCTATTCAATGCAAGCAAAAGCCGAAGAAATTCTGGAAGGTATCGGATTTAATACCGACGATCTAAAAAGGCCCTTAAAAGAATTCTCCGGAGGATGGCGTATGCGGGTAATGCTCGCAAAATTGCTTTTGGAAAAGCCGTCGCTATTAATGCTGGATGAGCCTACCAACCACCTTGATTTACCTTCCATTCAGTGGATTGAAAATTATTTAAAATCCTATGAAGGAGCAGTTATCGTAGTATCCCACGATCGCCAGTTTCTGGACAATACTATCACTACAATTGTTGAAGTGTCGTCCCAACAGCTGAACGTATATTCGGGAAATTATTCCTTCTATCTTGAAGAAAAAGCCCTTAGAACAGAGATCCAAAAGAATGCCTTCGAAAATCAACAATCGAAAATCAAACAGACAGAGAAGTTTATTGAACGATTCAGGGCAAAGTCCACCAAGGCAAAGCAGGTTCAATCCCGGGTAAAATCCCTTGAACGACTTGAGAGGGTAGATGATATAATTGATGAAAATGCTTCAGTGAATTTCCGATTCGATTTTAAACAGAAAGCAGGGAGGTTTATAGTTACACTGGAAGATATTGGGAAGGCTTACGGTGATAAAGTTATTCTAAACAACACCTCGGCAATAATCGAAAATGGAGATAAAATAGCCTTGATAGGCGCCAATGGAAAAGGAAAATCCACTTTACTCAGGGTAATTGCCGGGGATGAAAATATTGAAGGGGAACGTAAACTCGGTTATAATGTAAATATGGCGTTCTATGCCCAACACCAGCTTGAATCGTTAAAAATTGACAATGAGATTTTAGAAGAGTTAAAACAAGCGGGAAGTGCTAAAACCGAAACCGAATTACGCGGAGTTTTAGGTTGTTTCCTTTTTAGTGACGAGGATGTTTTTAAGAAGATAAAAGTACTCTCAGGTGGAGAAAAGTCAAGGGTTGCTCTAGCCAAGACCTTAATTTCCGAATCTAACTTTTTGATTCTGGATGAGCCCACCAACCACCTCGATATGCAGTCTGTAAATATTCTGATACAAGCATTGCAGCAGTTTAAAGGCACTTTTGTTATTGTTTCTCACGATAGGTATTTTATTTCAGAGGTAGCTAACAAAATCTGGTATATTCAGGATCAGGAAATAAAGGAATATCCTGGCACCTATGAGGAGTATCAGTATTGGCAAAATAAACAGGAAGCACAAAAAGCCGGCAATTCTCAGGACAATCAAAAAAAGGAAGTTGTAAAAAAAGAACCTGTTACGAAAATTGCCAAAGATGAAAATAAGGAAGCAAGACGATTGCTGGAAAATGACCTTAAAAA
>CAMPJM010000523.1 GCA_946886805.1 uncultured Flammeovirgaceae bacterium
CATTTCTGCCTGACCTTGATTCTTGACATTGGTTTTATAAACTTCTACCATGACTGTACTTCGAATATGAGAATAAAAATTGGGTCGCTGCTATTCAGACGGAAATCCTGGATCTGCTTTTACTTCCTTAATTTGCGAGGTATGTCGTGCCACATGTCCAGCTATATACAATAGCGAGTGATAGGCATCTACAGGTCCAAAAGGAGAATCAGTAATGTGGTTTCGCAAATCCTCTTCAGAAGTTTTTTTAATCAACTTTAGTATTTCGGCACGTTGTCCATTTAAATCAGACAAAGCGACTTCGGGTGAGACATATTTCCCTTCAGGTTGCAATTCCTTGGGTGCCTTTACTTTGGTGCTGCGACTGCTCATACCATCTATAATTTCTTGATCGGCAACTTTGACCTCTTCTTTCCGCTCAGGATTGGCTGGTTTAGCAAGGAGTTCTTTCGTATTTTTAAAAAGCATTGCTTCTGTCAGTACAATATGTTCTAAACACTGGCTTATTGACCATTTTTCAGGTGAAGGTTTATACTGCATTTCGGCTTCGCTCAAGCCTTTAACGTTTTCAAGCAAGGCATCACTTGTTTGCTGAAAATAATCAAGTAGGAACTTTTTGTCGTTGCTGTTTTGATCCGCATCCTCCTGTTGGGTATTATTGTGGTTCGGAATATTATTTTCCTTTACAGTAAAGGAAAACAGAACAATGGTTGCTAATAAAAGGCATAGGTTTTTCATAACGTTTGGTTTTGAGCTGTTTAAAGGTTTATTAATTTTTGGAAGTAATTTTACATGTTTACATTGTCAGTGATGAACCAATATCATTTTGCGAATGCATCAATTATCTTTTGGAATCTTTCCTTCTCTGTCATGGTTGTTTTGTTTCAGACTTTGACCTTGGAGGTTTTGAAAACCTCCAAGGTTTACGCCTAGTCGTACTTCATCGCATGATAGCCTAATAGTCTTCGGTATAAACCAATCTGGCCAATACAATACGATTCGCGATCGATGCAGAAGGCAAGTACATCAGACAATTTATAGTCGCCTCCGGGCATTTCCCAGGGATCAGGACTTTCTAATTTTTCTTCAGTGGCATTTACTAAAGCCTCTCTTAGAAGCGGGCTTACAGACTCCCAATCTTTTATAAATTCCTTCAACGACGGGTATTTTATATCGTCCTGAATACCTTTGTGATCTTTAAATAAATCGTGGGAGGTCTGGGTCATCTTTATGTCAAACACTTTGGCCAATGCAAATCTTTCCTGCACAAGGCTTCCTGCTAGCCAGGCGACATGGTTTGCTTTTGAGTTGAGCCGATTTTGGGCATCCTCATCTGTAATATCAAGGAGCGCATTATTGAATAACCGTGTATGCCAATCATACAATGGCATTATTGTTTCAATCGTGGTTTTTCTTGTGCTTGTAGTTTCCATAATTTTTAGTTTAAACTGTTCGTACAAATCTGTTCTTTAATAAAAATTTCATCTCACGGCAGGGAACTCGCTTTTAAAAGTGAAAGCAGCTTCAATGAACTACTCATCCGTCCATACGGACGGGTACTAATGATCGGGAGCCGTGTTTCGTTTAATTCGGAATTATCTTAAAGGCAATTTTCCTACGTCTCCAGTCCTCTTTCCCTCCGTCATCTTGGACACAGGAAGGCCTATCCGTTTTTTTATTACCAATAATGTGCTTGTTCCTTTTTAACTACTTTCCTCCAAAACTGATAAAATATTTCCTGCCGGATCTTTAAACCAGGCAATTAAGGGGCCTCCATTCCTGAAAATTCCTTTTTCATCGGTTTTTAAATCCCCTTTATATTGCTCAAATTTTACTCCTTTATCGCTCAATTCGTCGACTGCTTTTTCAATATCAGCAACAGGAAAATTAAGTATGGTAAAAGTGGCAGGAGTGTGATTGGGCTTTGGGTAAATTATAATATCATTTCCACCTTTTATATGCAATGCCAAAACACCCATATCAAGATTAGAAACACTCAATCCAAGTACATTACTATAGAATTCCTTTGCCTTTTCTATATCATCTACCGAAAATCCGCTAAATGCTTTTGTTTGACCAAACATAACCTATTCGTTTTAATGTGAATTCATTGCATTTCCTAATAACAAATATCCACCATAAAAGGCTAATTTATAGGGTGTAAATACGCCATAATCAGAGGTTGATTGCGACAATAATATGCAGTAGTTTTGAAGTAGAAATACAGTTGTACCAGCAGATATTTCAGCTAACCCATAAAATCATTAAATCAAAGATCATCAATCATAAATCACCAAATCACTAATTCATAAATCACTAATTCATAAATCACATTTTCCATGAAACATATCTCTTTACTAGTTCCTGAGGGCGACATTAGCCTGAGTAATATTGAAGCTACTTACAAAATGTTTTCTAAAGTAAATGAAGCTTTGGAGAGGACCAATAAGCCTCCTTTGTTTAATGTTCACCTTGTAGGACTTACTAAAGAACGGAAGTCAACAAATAATCTATTTAGCATTCAACCCGACCTTTCTATTCAAGATAAGTTCAAAACAGAGCTGATTATTATTCCCGCAGTGCATGGGGATATGCAGAATGTGATAAGTCAAAACAGTGAGTTTGCTCCCTGGATTGTTCAACAATACAAAAAAGGTGCAGAGGTGGTATCGTTGTGTATAGGAGCTTTTCTGTTGGCTTCTACAGGATTGCTAGCTGGCAAAAGCTGTACAACCCATTGGTTAGCCGCAGAGGAATTCAAAAAGATGTTTCCTGATATTAACTTATTGCCTTATAAGATAATTACCGATGAAGGCGGGATCTATTCAAGTGGCGGAGCATATTCATCATTAAACCTCATTTTATACCTTGTTGAAAAATTTGCTGGAAGAGAAATGGCTATCCTATCCTCGAAAATATTTGAAATAGAAATTGAAAGAAAAAGCCAATCCCCCTTTATAATTTTTCATGGCCAGAAAAAACATGATGACGAGCCGATAATAAAAGCGCAGGAATTTATTGAGCAAAATTATCAGGAAAGAATGGCAGTCGATCAATTGGCTACAATGTTTGCCCTAAGCAGAAGGAATTTTGAAAGAAGGTTTAAAAAAGCTACCTCAAACACCGTGGTGGAATATATACAACGTGTAAAAATAGAAGCTGCAAAAGTAAGCTTGGAATCGTCCCGTGAAAATGTAAATGAAGTGATGTACAATGTAGGCTATTCAGATCCTAAAGCATTCAGAACGGTGTTTAACAGAATTACCGGTCTTTCGCCTTTGCAATACCGCAATAAGTATAATAGAGAAGTTTTAACTTAGATGCTTTTAAAAATTTTCTAAAAGAATTAAATTTATAACCTAAGCTTCAATAGAGGGTTAAATATGTATTAATTTGTGTTGCAAATGAAAAGCCTATGTTGTACGAAATTCTTCCAAAATCGCAAAAGAAGATAGCCAGAAAAATTATCGATAAAGGTCTTCAGAAAGATTATGCGAACGGCCTTTTGAAAGTTAAGACCCTGCTCAATAACTGGAGTACGGAGCTGCCGGATCACCGGGAAATATATATGAAGGTTTATAAAACGGTGAAGGACCATGATAAAGGAATTGCCAGGAAATTCAATAATGTAACAGGGTCAAAATATGTGTTTACGATTGTTATCCTGCTTTTAGAGGGATTAATTTCGGAAGAAGATTTAGATGAATTTTCACCTCCTATAAAGGAAAAAATAATGCTATCTGAAAGGAGATTAAGACAGATCGATGACGATTAAATAAGCCTAAAAAACAGAACCTCATGCCTCCTTTTCTATCATTGTTATGTAAAAGTTGTGTACCTTATCTTTAGTGTCTGTTCATAAATAACCTATACATTCTGACCTATTCTTTTGCCCTTTCTCTACGTTGTAATCCGCCAGCTGGCGGATAAATAGCTAAGGCTATTCGCCTCATTTACGCCTTGATAAAGAACAA
>CAMPJM010000524.1 GCA_946886805.1 uncultured Flammeovirgaceae bacterium
GTTATATTTGACGGACCTAAAATTGAAAAAGGATTTATTACTTTGTCGGAGAAGCCGGGAATTGGCGTTGATATAAACGAAGAGGGAATGAAAAAATATGCTACTGAAGGCTATCCTTTTTTTAAATGACCGAGACTAAAATAGAAAATATATACTATATGAGATTATTTAGAACGTCTACAGCCATAGTAATTGAAAAAGAAGGCAGATATTATTCTTTAAAAAATGAAAGCTGGGATACCTTTATTAATGACGATTCGCTTTATGAAAAAATCAGCAATATCATTTCAAAGCTCGAGCCTGAAGAGAACGCCGAGTCATTGATAAGTGATCACTTGCTCCCACCTGTCGAGAGGCAGGAAGTTTGGGCAAGTGGCGTAACGTATTTTAGAAGTAAAGTAGGGCGACAGGAAGAGTCCAAAGGGGCAGGAGGCGGTGATTTTTATGGACGTGTTTATGAGGCCGAGAGACCCGAATTGTTTTTTAAATCACAGGGTCGTAAAGTCATTGGCCACCTTGGTCAGGTCAGGATACGCAAAGACTCCACATGGGATGTACCAGAGCCGGAATTAACCCTTGTGATCACCAGTTCTGGTAAAATTGTAGGCTATACCATAGGGAATGATATGAGTTCCCGAAGTATCGAAGGTGAAAATCCACTGTACCTGCCGCAGGCAAAAACCTACGATGGAGCGGCCTCAGTGGGTCCTTGTATTTATGTTACCCAAAATCCATTGCCGCAGGAAACGGTGATTTATCTTGAAATAATTCGAAATAAAGAAACCGTTTTTACGGGAGACGTGGCTATCAACCAGATTGTTAGGAAGTTTGAAGATCTCGCTGAATTTCTGTACAGGGAATGCAGTTTTCCTCATGGAAGTCTGCTAATGACCGGAACGGGAATTGTTCCCCCCAGCGATTTTACCTTACAATCAAACGACGAAATTCATATTAACATTGAACCGATCGGAAAGCTCATCAATGTAGTGGCTTAAGTAATTTGTTTGCTTGCCTATTAATCAGTTTTCAGTTTAACCCATACGCCCACTGTTTTAAACGGTGGGCTACATGAACATATTTGCCACGAAGTCGCAAAGATTCAAGGAAGAGCAAAAAACACGAGGTAAAATCATAATGACTTGGTGCATGGTGTCTTCGTAGCATTGATGAAAAAGAGGGCTTTGCCCCTTGACGCTCGGCACCGGAAAGAAGTTGTTTGGCACTGCACTATCTTGGCGTCGTTCAGTTTAATAAACGATGGGCACCCCGGCCTTTATGGCGCAGGTTTTATTGAAGCAAGTACAGGTCTTTTCTTCCACCCAACTAAGTACAAATTCATTTTTTCTTCAGTATAATTTTCCGACGAAGCTAATCATTCTGCATTCTTGCAGCAATCTCCGTGTATTCTTCTTCCGAAAAACAGTGCCTTTCATTTTCTAGATCGCAAAAGCTCACCAATCTGTTGCAACATCCATGGAAATAGCTTGCGACGCCCCCGAAACTTCGCAGGCTGTATTTCGAAACTTCCTTGTGTAGAGTAAGTTCCACTGTTGAAACAAAAATAATTTTTTTTTCTGTTTCAATAGTGGAACTCTATTAGGTGATGACTCTTTATCTAAAATTGACAAAAATCCGGACGGTGAATGCAACTTAGGATGGGAAAAGAAGAAACGCTAGTGAGTTAGCAGCAAAAGAAAACGAGTGCAGAATGCATTGTAGATACCAAGTTGATTAACACGTCCAGCTTTAAAAGAAGATTCAATTAAAATTAAAACTAACTATTAACTGTAAATCCTTCGCCTATGACCCAAAGTTTACTCGTAGAAAACGCTGTAAATGAAAGCTACAATTTAATTTGGAACAAATTCCACTGCCTTATGCCCAGCTTGGGGAAATGTTTTCTATTTACCTCACATACTAACTAAAACATCTCTATGAAAGAAAAAGATCTACAACGCCTGTTTACTTTGTTTAACCCCACTCTATTCTGCTTTTTAATTCTGTACCTCCTTGTGAATCCATTGTTTGCAATGATGGCGAATACTCAGACGCTTAAAGTTCAGGAGGTTTTTATTGACATGAACGTAAAAGCCGGGAGACTAGAACAAGTATTGCAATCGATAGAAAAGCAAACATTGTTTAATTTTGTATACTCTCCCAAGGTAATCGAAACGCAAAGCCGCATCACTATCAAAGCCAAAAATACCTCTGTTTTTGACGTGCTTATGGAACTCTCAAAACAAGCGGGCATTAAATTCAAGCAGGTGAATCATAGCATCAGCGTTCAAAAAATGGATGTTTATGATGATGATCCAAATTTTATTAAAGCATCCTTTGCTCCAATAGTCGTTTCCGGAACAGTCACTTCAGCGCTTGATGGCTCTGCCTTGCCAGGAGTAAACGTGCAAGTAGAAGGAACTACTACAGGAACAATTACAGACATTGATGGGCAATACTCACTCTCTGTAGACAATGATCAAGGACTTTTGATTTTTTCCTATATCGGTTATATCAGCCAGTCGATTCCTATTAGGGGTCGTTCCAACATTGATGTCATCTTAGAAGAAGATATCACAGGGCTGGATGAGGTTGTAGTCGTCGGTTATGGGACATATGTATCCCCCTGCTGAAAAAAAGGAAGACGGGTCTAAGGTTGAACCTATTGGTACAGGAAAAATAACGACTAAAGTTGATGGGACAGATGTTGCGGAAGTTAATTTATGGAGTACGACATCTCCAGATCGTTCAATTGTTTGTTCGATGAGTGACGGTTGGGATGTAGTTATTCTGAAGGATGCTCATCCATACTATCTTGTGGAATCAACTATGCAAATAGGTTGCACTGGATATTGTTTGAAAGGATTCGTGGTGCTAGATGAAGCTCCATAGGCATAAAATAGGCATAGAGTTTTGTCTCAAAAAACTATTGTTATAGACGGGTCAGCATGTTCCGGAATATCCACGTTGATGGAAATCATCGACGACCGATTTAACCAAAAAAATAAGATGTTGGATAATTTCCGCTTTACAGAAATACAAATTATTAAGTTCCCAAAAAATGCTGTGAAGTAATTAATTCGGCGTAGTTATGACTTATTGCCAATCAATTTCTAAAAGTCGATGAGTTAATTTATCAGAGTCTGAACAAAGTTTGTTTCTATTTTTATCCAAATAAGAATAACAGTATTCGAACTCCGACTCCAAATGCTGAAATAAATCTGCAATAGATAGAAATTCTTTCTTTAGTTCCGTCTTCAAAATTATATAATAAAGAAATTTACCAATGTACCACTCTAAATGGATCCATAGATTAGTGTATTCGTTAATGTAATCACCGGAATGAACAATCTGGTTTCTATGGAGGTAAATTCTTTGTAGTTGAAAAGCAATAGATTCTTTCGATGCATTGATTCGGTCTAATAATATTGAAAGTTTACCATCAATAAGAGGTCTCATTGTCGTTGAATATTCAGAAGCCAATAAACTTGAAATAGTGTCAAAGTGCTTGAACTTGTCGATAGGATTTTCTTTAAGCCAATCAAGCCACGTAAGCAAGTCTGTTCCTCTACTATTTTTCGGAAGTTTTCCAATATGAATTATATTAAAACAGCCTTTGTTCACTTTATTTACAATTTCAATTCGTTTAATCAAATATTGAATATCTCGTGTTACAGCGCCAAAAGAAAAAACTTTTGAAAATAATTCTCGAACATTTTCAATATCTGATTTGTGAGTACGATAAGGTAATATACTTTCAATAGATGTCCACAAAAGAGATAATGAATTTTCTATTGATTTTGATCCCAAGGCTAAATTGTAGTAATAAATAGATTTCCTTAGTTGATCACTTTGTATAAAATTGATTGTTGAAGTATCATCAAAATCAACTTCTTTGTCATTTATTAAAGAAAGAAACAAGGTGCTTTTGCGAGAAATAACACTAATTGGATCACTGTTAATTAT
>CAMPJM010000525.1 GCA_946886805.1 uncultured Flammeovirgaceae bacterium
CATACAAAGCGGTTAAGAAAGTGCTTGCCGAAATCAGTGGTGCCATTGTAGCCATAACGTTAGTAATGACTGCCGTTTTTGTGCCGGTGGCATTTATGACTGGCCCGGTGGGTGTCTTCTATAGACAATTCGCCATTACTATGGCCAGTTCCATTGTACTTTCCGGAGTGGTTGCGCTTACCCTGACCCCTGTTTTATGTGCCATGATCCTTAAAAACAACCATGGAAAAAACCGAAAAAAGACGCCTATAAATCGATTTATCGATTGGTTTAATAATAAATTTGAGAAAGTTACCGGAAAATATACAAGACTTCTCGAACAGATAGTAAGCCGGAGGGTGGTTACTTATGGAATTTTTATCGCTTTTAGCTTGGGTATTCTTGCGGTGAACGAAAGTCTTCCTACAGGATTTATACCCAATGAAGACCAGGGACTGATTTATGCGATTATTCAGACCCCTCCCGGTTCCACACTGGAGAGAACCAATGCAGTATCCAGAGAATTACAGGCAATTGCCGAAGAAGTTGAGGGTATTCAATCGGTATCATCCCTGGCCGGATACGAAATTCTCACAGAAGGAAGGGGTTCAAACGCCGGCACCTGTCTCATCAACTTAAAAGATTGGTCTGAAAGGGATCATTCAGTAACGGAAATAATCGAGGAATTGGAAGAAAAGACACAAGGCTTAGGAGCCGTTGTGGAATATTTCGAACCACCGGCGGTTCCCGGATATGGCTCTTCCGACGGCTTTTCCCTCCGAATGTTAGATAAACATAGTACCGTTGATTATCAGGAATTCGACAAAGTCAATGCTGAGTTTATGGCGGCTCTGCAAAAACGACCTGAGTTGAGCGGTTTATTTACATTCTTTGCTGCAAATTATCCTCAGTACGAACTGATCATAGACAATGAATTGGCTATGCAAAAAGGGGTTTCCATCGGGAAAGCGATGGAAAATTTGGATGTATTGATCGGTAGCACCTATGAACAGGGCTTTATCAGGTTTGGTAACTTTTTCAAAGTGTATACGCAGTCCGCACCAGAATACAGAAGAATGCCCAGTGATGTATTAGATTTATACATAAAGAGTGAACACGGTGAAATGGTGCCTTATTCTGCGTTCATGAAAATGGAGAAAAAGCAGGGGCCTAATGAAATAACGAGGTTTAACCTTTATACTTCCTCTTCGATTAAGGGAGTGCCGGCACCTGGCTATACTAGTGGTGACGCCATTCAAGCCATTCAGGAAGTAGCCAGTCAAACCTTACCTCAAGGGTATGACATTGCCTGGGAAGGCCTTTCATACGATGAAACGAGAAGGGGAAACGAAGCGGTGTATATCTTCATTGTGGTACTGATCTTTGTTTATTTGGTACTGGCTGCCCAATATGAAAGTTTTATCATACCGCTTGCTGTGATTCTTTCCCTGCCGGCTGGTGTGTTCGGGTCATTCTTACTACTGCAGTTAATGGGATTGGCCAATGATATTTATGCGCAAATTGGCTTGATTATGCTTGTCGGGCTTTTAGGCAAAAACGCTGTGCTTATCGTAGAATTTGCTGCACAGAAACACCAGCAGGGAGCCACCGTGCTAGAGGCCGCAATTGAGGGGGCAAGAGTGCGTTTTCGTCCAATCCTGATGACTTCCTTTGCCTTTATTGCAGGTTTGATCCCACTTGTTCTCGCAACTGGCCCGGGTGCCATCAGCAACCGGACCATCGGGTCTTCTGCGATGGGCGGTATGTTGTTCGGAACTGTTTTCGGGGTAATTATAGTACCAGGTCTCTATTTTATCTTTGGTACACTGGCGGAAGGCCGTAAATTCATTAGGGATGAAGATGAAAATCCGTTAAGCGAAGACTTTGTTGAAAGTCATTCAGAATCCTCCATAATCAAAAAAATAAAAAAGTTGCTGAAGAAAAAAGGAATCAAAGATGAATAAATATATCATATACAAATCCGTAGCCGTAGCTTTTCTAATACTATCGGTTTGGGGCTGCAAAACCTCGGAAACTTCGGTAAGAAGCGCAAACAACTCAGTACCTGTGAGCTTTAATGGCTCACAGGATACTACGAATACAGCCACAATCAAGTGGAGCGATTTTTTCACAGACCCTAATTTGAGGTCGCTGATTGACACTGCATTAAGTAATAATCAAGAATTGAATATCATACTGCAGGAAATTAGCATCGCAAACAATGAAATTCGGATAAGGAAGGGTGAGTATTTGCCTTTTCTCAATATTCAGGGAGCAGCCGGAGTGGACAAAGTAGGCAGGTATACTCGGTTCGGAGCTTTAGAAGCCAATAATGAGATCAAGTCCGGGGAAGAATTTCCCGAACCCCTGCCTGACTTTATTATCGGTGCCTATGCGTCCTGGGAGCTGGATGTCTGGAAGAAACTGCGCAATGGCAAAAAGTCCGCTGTCTTAAGGTATCTGTCTTCTATAGAAGGCAAGAATTTCATGGTGACGCAATTGGTTGCAGAAATTGCTGCTTCATATTTTGAATTGATGGCATTGGACAATCAACTGGATATTTTAAATCAAAATATTGAAATCCAAAAAGATGCTTTACGGATCGTGAGGTTACAGAAACAGGCAGCAAAAGTAACTGGGCTTGCAGTGAAGCGGTTTGAAGCTGAAGTGGCGAAAAATCAAAGTTTAATTTTTTATATTCAGCATCAAATCACTGTATCCGAAAATCATCTCTATTTTTTGGTGGGCCTATTTCCTCAGCCGATACCGAGAAATTCAGCGGCTTTTCAGGATTTAATGCCTTCAATGGTTAAAGAGGGAGTACCTTCACAGTTATTGGCCAACAGGCCTGATATAAAGCAGGCAAATCTTGAGCTTTCGGCAGCAAAACTTGATGTGAAAATAGCCAAGGCCAGCTTTTATCCATCGTTTCGCATCACAGCGGGGTTAGGTTATCAGGCATTTAACCCTAAATATTTGTTGACTACTCCTGAATCCCTGCTTTATTCCCTTGCAGGTGATCTTGTGGCACCACTTGTCAATCGTAATGCTATCAAGGCGAATTATAAATCAGCCAACTCCAAGCAATTGCAGGCGGTGATTAATTATGAGCAAAGTATTTTAAAGGGCTATATCGAGGTAGCTAACCAGCTCTCCAGGATTAATAACCTAAAAAAGAGTTACGAACTGAAGGCACAACAGGTTGATGCTTTGAATCAGTCCATTTCAATTTCTAATAGCCTGTTTAGATCAGCCCGTGCAGATTACATGGAAGTTCTATTGACTCAAAGGGAGGCACTCGAGGCAAGAACAGAATTGATCGAAACTAAAATGGACCAATTGAACGCTATGATCCATGTTTATCAAGCTTTAGGAGGAGGATGGAATAATTAAAGTTCCGACCTTTTAATCAAAAGTCAAACCATTTATAATTGCTTCATTACAAGAGCCCCTGTCAGTATGGAAAAGCAGAGTTAGCTGGTTTCCATATTGACAGGGGTTTTATTGCTTTTCGTCACTGCTCCGATTCGCCATAGCCGCCCGTGCAAGACCGAGTTCAGAAATAAAACACAGTAAAGATCTGAAAGCGGCAGTTTGTCACTGGATAACCTGTAACTTAGGGCGTCCATTGCAGTGGCTAAAATAAACGTTAATCTGTTTGTAAAAAAAACCGGACACCAACTGCTGGTGCTCGGCCAAATCAAAATTAACCAAGAAAAAACTATTCCATAAAACAGGTTGAATTATCCTTTATCCTTGGGTTTTTTCATTTGGTTTCTCTCCTTCCTTCTCTATCTCTTTTTTAATTTCACTTGTAGCATCTTTAAACTCCCTAATACCTTTCCCTAAACCACGGGCCATTTCAGGTATTTTTTTTGCCCCAAAGAAAAAGAAGAATGCTACCAGGATCAACAAAACCTCCTGAGTGCCTAATCCTCCTATGAATATTAATATTGACTGCATGATTTTTTAAAATATAAAT
>CAMPJM010000526.1 GCA_946886805.1 uncultured Flammeovirgaceae bacterium
GGGATATTTGTACCAACAAAGGGAAGATTATAGCAATATGGTCAAAAACCTTGCATTAGCAGCCCCTCTTTTGGACAAAGAAGATCACCCTGCAAGGTATCATTTCATCATAGGACAGACTTTTCAAAAGCTTGGCTTCGAATCACTTGCTTATGAAAATTATGATAAAACTTTGAAGAATAATCCTCCCTATGAACTCTCTTTCTACGCCAGGCTAAATATGGCGCAGGTCTTTGAGCTGGCGGATCAAAAAGATGTAGAAAAAGCCAGAAAATTTTTCAAGACTTTATTAAAAGACGCAAAAAATAAAGAGTTCAGAGATAAGATCTATTATGAGATGGCTGAGTTTGAGCGGGAGCAGGGAAACCAGGAACTGGCTATTGAATATTATAAGAACTCAGCTCAAGCCAGTGTCAATAATAACAGACAGCAGTCATACGCTTTTCTCCGCTTGGGCCAGATCTATTACGATGAACTTAAAAAATATGAACTCGCAAAATCATATTACGACAGTACCATTGCTGTAATGCCTGTAGATGAACCACAATACGAGAATATAAAGAAACGGCAGGAGATCCTGGCCGATTTTGTTTTGCAGTTAAATACTATTGCCTTGCAGGATAGTCTTCTGCAACTCGCGGAAACAGACTCTTCTATTTTAATTGCTATGGCAGACAAGGAGTTTCTGGAAAACCAAGAAGCGGTAAAAGAACAGGAACGAATTGCCAGGAGAAGTACAAACTTTGTGAATGGACAGGATAATCCTTTTGCACAACAAAATAACAACGGCTCCGGAAGCACCTGGTATTTTTACAACCCCGCTTCCATCAGTGCCGGACAGGCTTCTTTCCGAAGAAAATGGGGAGAAAGACCCCTTGTTGATAATTGGAGAAGAAGAGAGTCTTTAAGAACTTCGCAAAGGGATCCGGTTGCAGAAAATTTTGAAGAAAATGGTACCGATAGTATTCAATCGGAAGCTGGGCAAGAGGAGCAAATGGCACTTTTCAGGCAGACTTTTTTTAGCCAAATTCCTTTTTCTGAGGAAGCGAAATTGGAAGCGAACGTAAAAATCGAAGACGCTTATTATACCCTTGGCAAGATTTACAATTTTAATTTAGAAGAAAAAGAAAATGCAAGGGATATTTTCCTAAAGTTACTAGACCGTTATCCCGAATCTTCTTACAGCGCAGAGGTCCTGTATTTCTTATACATCATAGGCAATGAAATAGAAGATGGAAAAGGTGAGGAATATAAAGATAGGCTTTTAGCTAATTTTCCCAATTCTACCTATTCCAAAACTATTCTTAATCCTAATTATAAACAGGAAAGCGAGGCGATAAGCGCGGCATTGAAAAGCACCTATGCGATTGCTTTCCGGTTTTATGAGCAAGATGATTTCCACGCAGCCGATAGTATTTTACAAAAAGCTATTGAAGACTATCCTGTAAACGACTTTACAGATAATCTTACACTTCTAAAAATATTGATCATCGGACAAACCGAAAACCTGACAACATACCAGTTTGCTCTCGAACAATTTATTGTAAATTTTCCTGAAAGTGAATTACTTAGCTACGCACAGGGTTTGCTAGAGACATCCAGAGATTTTCAAACCTCTGAAGTCAAAAGTATGGGGGCCGACAGTTTTATTGAAAATTTTGATCAGGAGCACTTCTTTGTAGTGATATTTAATAAAGCTTCGGGGCTTGCAAATGTTCTTCCCGAAAAGTTGGATACTATAAGTGAAAAAAATTATAAGGACCTGGGTTTGAAATCCGCTAACATGAACCTGGATGAAGAGAAAGGCATGATTTTGGTTAATGAGTTTAAAAACAAACAAGATGCACTCGGATACCTGCAGATTTATAGTGCTTCGGAAGACGTAAAAAATGAAATAAGCGACAATAAGGTACAAGAATTCATAATTACGAAAGATAATTTCCAAATTTTATACAAAACAAAAGATATTAGCAGTTACGTTTCTTTTTATGAGGAACATTATCAATAGTTAAATATGGCCAAAGCGAAGACCAAACCAAAAAAGAAAGAAAGCAATTTTTCATCTAAAGTTGTTAAAGGCATCTGGATTGCCTTTGCTGCCTTAGTAATATTCGTACCAATTTTTATTTATTCGGTTAGTATTAATTTATTTAATTTATACGGAGAGCAGCCGAGCCTCAAATCTCTTGAAAACCCAAAAGAAGAACTATCATCAGAATTATACTCTGCAGACAATAAACTTTTGGGGAAATATTTCCGGGAAAACAGAAGTCCAGTGAGTTATGAAGAGCTTTCCCCGAACCTGATCAATGCGCTGATTGCGGTGGAAGACTACAGATTTGAAGACCATTCGGGAATTGATCTTAGAGGTTTAAGCAGGGCAGTTGTGTTTTATTTAATGCCTGGTGGATATGCCGGTGGTGGCAGTACGCTTTCTCAGCAATTGGCGAAAAACCTTTATGAAACAAGAAGCGAACGCTATGAAGGTGGCTTACATCAAATTCCGGGAGTGGGCAAGTTTATTGACAAGGTAAAGGAATGGATTGTTGCTGTAAAACTTGAACGCTCGTATACAAAAAAAGAAATCCTTCAAATGTACCTCAATACTGTTCCTTATGGCAGCAATGCCCATGGTATTAAGGTGGCAGCCCAAACGTATTTTAATACTTCACCTGACAGTTTAAACCTGCAACAGGCGGCTCTACTCGCTGGGATGGTTCAGGCCCCCTCACGGCACAATCCCAATTATAATTATGATGGTGCTTTACACAGACGAAATGTGGTATTGGCACAAATGATGAAGTATGATATTATCGATAGGACAACGTTTGATTCATTAAAGGTTTTACCTATTGAATTGGACTATAGTGTAGCCAATCATAACCAGGGGCTGGCAACTTATTTTAGAGCTGTGGTCGGTAATTTCCTAAGAAGGTGGGCAAGCGAGCATGGATATGATTTGTACGAAGGGGGGTTGAAGATTTATACTACTATAGACAGTAGGCTGCAGGCTTACGCTGAAGAAGCAGTATCTGAGCATATGGCTGAACTTCAGGAAAAGTTCTTTAACCATTGGGACGGAAGAGTTCCTTGGAGGGATGAGCAGGGCAGGGAAATTGAAAATTTTCTTGAAAAGGCGGCAAGAAGGACCCCGAGATACCAACGATTGGTGGATTACTATGGAAAAGATTCGGATTCCATAGATTTCATCATGAATAAAGAAGTAAAGATGAAGGTATTTTCCTGGAAGGGAGAAATTGACACAGTATTGAGTCCTATGGATTCTATCAAATATTATAAGCATTTTCTTCAGGCAGGTTTTATGGCTATGGATCCACACTCTGGTGATATAAAAGCATGGGTGGGCGGTATAAATCACAAGTACTTCAAATATGATCATGTGATGCAAGGTAAGAGGCAGCCTGGATCCACCTTCAAACCAATATTATATGCGGCAGCAATAGACAACGGCTATTCGCCCTGCTATGAAGTTTTTGATGTTCCAGTATCCTTTGAAGCATCCGGAGACCAGCCGGCCTATAAACCTCAAAATGCGGAAGGCACTTATTCAAGTGAAAGGATGACCATAAGAGAAGGAATGGCGAGGTCTATAAATTCGATAGCTGCTTTTATGATCAAAAAAATAGGGCCTTCAACGGTTGTCGACTACGCAAGGAGACTTGGCATAACCAGTCCGTTGGAAGCGGTTCCATCTCTTGCCTTAGGGACAAGCGATGTTTCGATTTATGAGCTTATTGGTGCCTATAGCACCTTTGTAAATGAAGGAGTATATACAGAACCAAGTTTTATTACTCGTATAGAAGATAAAAATGGAAATGTCTTACAAGAGTTTCCACCACGTACAAGAGAAGTGTTGAGCGAAGAAACAGCGTATTTAATGTTGCACATGCTCCAGGGCACAACTTCTTATTTTGGAGAGGACTATGACCGATATGGAAC